>RXIJ01000028.1 GCA_004212095.1 Methanosarcinales archaeon
AAAACCAGTGCCTTTGCATTCGCTACATTCACTCATCAAACCAGTACATACAGCATCAAGAGATATAAGTTTTGATCCGGACCTCTACCAAATCTAACAATAACTTAAAACATAAAGGGCAATTGACTGAAGAGAACGAGATTGTGTGCATCCTTTGAATAGCCTGAATCAGGATAACAGTCGAAGCACTGAAATTGGGGCACGGATAAAACTACAAAAACAACAGAGATATATGCCCATGTAAGTAACAGGGATATGGGGAAGACAAAAAGTCTGCTGGATAGCTTACAGATAAAAGAGGAGCGGATGATGATTGAAGATGTTCGACCAGAAGGATATGTATGTGAACTCTGTTCGGATATATCGCCAAATCATGAGGATATACGAACCAAGTTTGGATATACGATGTTAAATGAAATTCACCTGAAGACCTTTGGAAGATTTTTTTCCATCCCCCCTGTTTTGGGACTATACTCTTTCATCATTAAAATAAATAAATCTAAAATCAACTATCATAAAAGTATTATCCCAAAGGTATGATTTAGAGGAAAAGCGAAAAACAGATATGGTTGTATGTACTTTATTGAATGGGATAAAAATGAATCTTGATGATAAGTATGACGAAAATGATGATGACGAATTATTCGAAAAAATACAAGAAGATGAAGATGAAGAAAAAACAGATGACAGTATTGAATTTAAAATTATTAGTTATGGAGCGGATTATACTCTTAAAGTTTTATATGATAAACTCAATGGAAATAAGATTATTACCCCATCATTTCAACGAGGTTATGTCTGGAATCCAAAACGGGCAAGTAAATTAATAGAATCATTTCTTCTTGGTTTACCTGTACCTCAAATTTTTTTATATAAAGAAGAAGATAGCCAAGAATTAATAATAGTAGATGGTAAACAACGATTAGAAACCATCAAGTTTTATTTCGATGGAAAATTTCCCAGCGGTTCAAATTTTTATCTCCGATCAGTTAAAGACAAATGGTTAAAGAAAAAATTTGTAGATTTAGATGAAGCAGATAAAATAAAATTGGAAGATGCTATACTGCGTGCGACAATATTTCAGCAAACTGATCCTAAAGATAACTCCAGTATTTTTGAGATATTTGAACGATTAAATACAGGTGGAGTTAAATTAATGGATCAAGAGATAAGAAATTGTATTGTTGATGAAAAAGTGAATAAGTTCTTAAAAAAATTGAATGATTATGATAATTGGAGGGTATTATTTGGTATACAAAAACCCCACAATAGAATGAAAGATGTTGAAATGATTTTAAGATTTTTTACTCTTTTTAAAAATTTCGAAACTTATACACCTCTAATGAAAATACAACTTACTGAGTTTATGAAGAGTATGGAGAAATATTCAGATGAGCAATTTCAAGAATTTGAGAAATTATTTCAAGATACTATTGATTATATCTATCGAAATTTAGGAGAAAATGCTTTTCGGGTAAAAACCGGAATTAATATTGCCGTATTTGATGCCATTACTGTAGCTATTGCCCGATTATCTCTCAAGGAAATACCAGATATAACCAAAAAATATAACAAGCTAATATCTAATGAAAATTTTCTTGATTATATATCTGTCCATACGACAGATACAGATCGCGTCAAAGGACGAATAGAGATGGCAATAAAGGTTTTTTCTACATGAAATCTCTCAAAGCTGAACAAAAACTTGATAGTATTGACATAACAATTAAGGATCTAAATAAATCTGGACTGATGGATCCATTGCTAAAATCATTTTTAGCACAGTATCTTGTGGTTTTTATTTCTGGAATTTATGAAGATACAATTGAAATAATCATATATGAAAAAATCCAGAGGCTAAATCAGAAATATCTAAATAAATTTTATAGTAATTATTTAAGAAGATACTTTCGAAATCCAGATTTCTCACAAATTTGTGATTTACTGAAATTATTTGATGATAAATGGACGGTGGAATTAAAAAAATTTGATTTAAAGAATAAAACTGCGTTAAAGAGTATTATTACAAATAAAAACAAAGTTGCTCACGGTGAACCATGTAACATTACATTAAAAGATGTGATTCATTATTATAAAGATTCTAGACCAATAATAGAAAAAATTGATGAATTAGTACTATAGCAATTAGATTGTGTAGATAACGAGCCAATACAACGGTAAAAAAGTAAAGAAAAAGGTAAAATTGGGGGAAATCCAAACAAGGATAGATGTCTTAAGACAATCCCTCCTCAAAAAATCAAGCTCTCTTTTCAGGTGAATTCTGCGTTCGCTCACTTCGAAGCGTTGCACTTTCGCCTTTGGCTCACCCTCAGATAACAAAGGATGTGGGGTTCGAGCCTTGCAGGCTCTCAACCCAAATTGCTCCCGTTGGTTGCAACTTCTTTTATCCGCAAAACGTTATACGCAATTGACTGCGGAGGAGTTAAAGGAGGATAAGAATGAGGTAAGTTTCAAAGTGTTCATGTTAGATATGTACGGAGAGTGTGTTGCACGATATAAGAATATATGATAAGATGGCCACCTCCACGACACAGCAACACAGGGGTGCAGGTTGCTTTGTATCTCCGCATCGCAAAGCGATACGGAGGTGGCCACCTCCACGACACAGCAACATGGGAGTGCAGGTTGATGGAGCACCAGGGAGTCATCGATAATATATCCGCATTTTATATTCAACGTTATATCATAATGTAGCTGTAAAAATTTGTTTTTTTATTTCCTCGTTAAGATAAATGATAAATTCGTCTTTTGCGATTGATGGAATCGTCGCGCCTGCCGCAATGTCATGTCCGCCACCGACGCCACCGACCTTTTTTGCTGCTGTAGATAAGGCTTTCGCAAGGTTCAAACCTCTTCGTACCAGATCCTGGTTGCCGCGCGCTGAAACTTTAACAGTATTATCGCTCTTCCCGGATGTACTGGCAGGTCTGGCTCATACCTGCAACAATTCCGACAATGGTGTCACGAATCCGGTTGCCGCTATCAAAATACTGAAAGCTTTCAAGTGTTGTTACTCCATTCTCTTTAACAAAGTTTAATCCATCCACAAGATTTTTTCGATGGTTTGCCAGTAGTTCCTGTGCTTGCTCAAAGGCGTCCCCGCGTTCCCCCATACACACGGCAAGCCCGACTTCGGCATGGTCATATCGCGCTGTTGCATTAAGAAGTGTTGAGTACTCCTGGGCATCTCTTAATTCCACCCCCTCTGTTTCGCGAAGCAGTATGTACACTTCTCCAATCATACGTTGAAGCTTGTATGCAGGAACACCCTCTGAAAGTTGATACCTGACAAGCTTTGAGATAATTCTTTGTTTTTCTGCTTTTTCAAGGTCGATCCACCGCCTCCACCGCTCTCCTTGCGAGCGAATGTTAGTATCTTTTAAAAAAGCGATGCATGCATTCTCGTTCCCGGTAAGCCCAGGAAGGTAAGGATCTGAAGCGTATTGAAGTAGCTTGAATACAGGACGTGTCTGCTTTCCAAAAAATAAAATGTCTGTTTTGTATGATAATACCTTTGCATCGCGTGCAATCTCAAGGATAGAACGGTTTGCTCCGGTTAGACGACCTTCTTTGACGTGTTGAAGATCTCCAACAGCCCCAACCACAGCAAGGTCTGCAAGCTCTTTGTTCTGGTCCGGAAAATCACCAAGAGCACAGGCAAGTAAAAAGGTAGTTCCTGAGCCACTAAGCTCCTGCGAGCCGTTTATGCCAAAAAGATGTGGATTTAGATGAAGTGGATTCCCTTTCTGGTCACCAGGAGCAAGGCAGGAAGGTGACTGGTGATGATCAGATACCACTGCATTGATGCCAAGCTTTTTAATTTGCTCAATCATGGTACTTCCAAGATCTGTAAAAATGACAAAAGGCGGATTAAGATTAGCAATATCTGAAAGCTCATCCTCGCCAAGTTGTTTTACAAATTGAGCATCAAAACAAATACCAGCCTTCTCAAGTGCCTTGCAGATAATTGCAGCAGATGCAAGCCCATCAGCGTCTATATGTGATACTACCATCACATCTCGCTGCGATTTAATCACGCTGGCACATTTTCTGGCATGGTGCATCATCTCCGATAACATGAGTACACTACTTGCAAGCTTGTAGTAAAATACCTTGTGATGAAACTGCCCGCCATCCCGTGTTAAGACTATTTTGATAAAACTTAAGTCCTCGTAGGTTGACCAATAGCATGTATGAATAATATGATACTTGCTTTTGGCATTGTATGGGCAATATTAATCCTGTATATATTGCAGCTTTATTTGACACGAAAAAAATTTATCAACGAGTTGCAAAGTTCCAGTTAGCACTCGCCTTGTTTGTCCATCAGTTGACAGTTATAGAAACGTTTATACCCTTTTATATGTTAACAAAGACGAAAAGTGATGATTGATGAAAAATGAAGTGCCTTCATTAGTGCTCTCTGAACATGTATCCAACATGCTCTTATCTCCTAGTGTACATCCAGGTAATGGTGAGATTGCAATGCCTCATTATGCTGTACTTGGATGTGGTGGGATAGGTTTCGCTGTTGCCAAGATTCTTGAAGAAAGGGGCAAAGAACTGATACTCATCGATATTGATGAAAATAAGGTAGAGACACTGGAAGAGCAAAATTTTAATGCGTTTGCCGGAGATATTACAGATAATGCGACAATCAATCGCATCACAATGAATGAACTTGAAGCAATTTTTGTGTTAACTACATTTGTCGAGGTAAATAAAAAAGCAATTGAACATCTTCACACCCTGCTGCCCGACGTTTTAATAATAAGCAGGGCAACGGATGTCGTAAACAAAAAGGGACTCGAAATGGCTGGGGCAGATATTGCTGTACTGCCTTTTAATTTGCCGCCAAGGTCTGTCGCAAACGCCATTATTGACTATCTCGACAGGGCTACAGCCAACAAACATGTACAAAATCTCCTGCAAATTATACACGAGACTGGATCTAAAAAACTTGCTATTGTAGTCCATGATCAACCCGATCCGGATGCCATTGCAAGTGGGATTGCTTTAAAAGAAATTGCAGCTAGTGTTGGTGTGAAATCGGACATTCTTTTTAGAGGTGAAATTGGGCATCACGAAAACAAAGCTTTTGTAAATCTGCTGCAGTTTGACCTTGAACCTACCAAAGAGTTTCATCAGGAAGATTATGGCAACATATCTCTCGTGGAATGCGCAATTCCCGGTGCTAACAATCTTCTGCCAGTTGGCACAAATGTAGACATTGTAATTGATCACCATCTGGTTGATATTGAGCATGTTTCAGGAAAGTACATTGATATACGCCCTGATGTCGGCGCAGCTTCAACTATTTTAACGATATACTTAAAAGAACTTGGTATACCATTGAAAACAGAAGTTGCAACAGCACTCATGTACGGCATTCGTATTGACACCAACGATTTTAAAAGGCACACCAGTCCAATCGATTTTATGGCTGCAGCATTTTTACACCCAAAAGCAAATCATGAATTAATCGAGAAAATCAAAACCCCTTCCATGTCTACAGAGACTTGTGACGTGCTTGGTGATGCGATAAAGAATAGAACGGTTTATGGAAGTTATTTGATTTCAAATGTTGGTATTGTTCGCGATAGAGATGCTCTGGCACAGGCAGCAGATTGTCTGTTAAATCTTGAAGGCATTACTACGACCGTAATTTTTGGTGTTGGAGAAGATATGATTTATGTATCCGGACGCAATCGTGATATACGGATCAATATTGGCAAGTATATGAAGCAGGCTTTCGGAGAGAGCTGTGCGGGAGGGCATTCCACACTTGCAGCAGCACAGATACCACTTGGTGTATTCAGTGGCACTAAAGACAAGCAGCCACTACTAAAGTTAGCTAATGAAGTTATAGTAAAACGATTTTCAAGTATCGTTGGATTTGATACTTAGTTTAGGAAAATAAAACACTACACAGTTTGTATGTATAAATAACAAAGTAAGACACAAAGTAAAAGAAAGAACTATCACTCTGCAAGTAACTCTTGATTACGCAGTACTACACAGTTTGTGTGTGGAAGTAACTATGGGCAGTGATTTTATTGATAAATACGGTAGAAAAGTTAAAAGCCTTCGAATCAGCCTGACAAACCGATGCAATCTTAAATGTATCTACTGTCATGGCGAAGGTGAGACAAACCATATTAATATTAACATCAAAGATGAAATAACGCCTGAAACCATTAGAGCCCTCACAGATGTTGCAGTCAAACACGGCGTTGACAAGGTTAAATTTTCAGGTGGAGAGCCCTTATTACGAAAAGATCTCCCGGAAATATTAACTGAACTACCGCCACTCAGAGATGTGTCTCTTACCACAAATGGAACACTACTATCTACACTGGCTGACGATCTTGCCGATTCCGGGCTTGATAGGGTAAACATCAGTCTTGACACCTTAAATCCTTTGATCTATGACCAAATAACCCGGACAACGGGTTACCATAATAAGGTATTAAATGGGATACATGCGGCAGTCTGTGCAGGTCTTACGCCAATTAAAATAAACATGGTACTACTGAGTGGAATAAATGACAACGAAATAGCAGAGATGATTACGTTTGTAAAATGCTACAATGGCTGCGTAATACTTCAGCTTATTGAACTGATGGATTTCCAAAACACATCTTCGTACAGGGTAAATATTGACCGGATACAGCAGGAATTGGAACGGCAAGCTTCACACACGAGAGTACGAATTATGCACCGAAGAAAAAAATACTACATAAATGGGGCAGAAGTTGAGCTCGTACGCCCGGTTGATAACACTGAGTTTTGCCAGAACTGCAACAGGTTACGGGTAACCCCTGAAAGCAAACTGAAAACGTGCCTGCTTCGGGATGATGACCTTGTTGACATTACAAATAAAACACCTTTAGAAGTGGAACAACTGATGATACAAACTATAAAAAAAAGAGAACCGTATTGCAAGCGCAGTTGTTAGTCCGTACAACGAAGTTGTGCAGAAGAGAACCGTAGTGCAAGAGGTATAGAAAACATGATGCAATCCGAACTTGAATATTTCATAGCTGAAGATCTCGGTGAAGATATCTACCCAGGCATTGCAGGAAACAGGCATTGTCGTGCTGTGATAAAAGCCAATGAACCTGGTGTCATTGTAGGCATTAGTGAAGCCTGTCAGATCTTTAAATACTTCGACAACACAGAAATTACCCACAGGGTAACAGATGGCGTCTCAGTTGAAAAAAACACAATAATACTTGAGACATCTGGCAGAGCTGATGGAATACTAAAAGGAGAGCGGCTTGCACTGAATTTTATTGGTCGGATGAGCGGCATTGCAACTCTTACTAACACCTTCAAGAAACTATCAGGAAAAACAGTCATTGCTGCTACCCGCAAAACCACGCCAGGATTTAGAAAATTTGAAAAAAAAGCAGTGATACTTGGTGGGGGAGACCCACATCGATACAATCTCTCTGATATGGTGATGGTAAAAGACAATCACATCAAACTTCTTGGAATAGAGCAGGCAGTAAAAAATGCAAAAAAAATAGCAGGATTCACACGAAAAATCGAGATAGAAATTGAACAAATCAAGGATGCAGTGCTTGTGGCAAGACTTGGAGTAGACATTATTATGCTTGATAACTGCACTCCGGAACAGATAAGAACCGTTATGGAATTGCTCGAAAAAGAGAATCTGAGGGAAAAGATTACACTTGAAGCCTCAGGAAATATCAATACGAAAAACATCAAAGAATACACTGCAACAGGTGTTGATGTAATATCTATCGGGAGTCTCACCCATAGTGCAGCATGGCTTGATGTGAGTATGTCAATCTTAGATTAAGTTAGCGCGCCTCTGCAACGATCCAGACATGCATACTGTGCACGCGGGGCTGCGATTTAAATTACCTGCAAACCCGCTCTGTGAACGAGGTTTGCAGGCTAAAAATGGGCCTGCTGCGATTCGAACGCAGGACCTCCGCCATGTCAAGGCGACGTCATAGCCAACTAGACCACAAGCCCGATACAATCCTCAAATACTTTTATTAGATTTAATATTATCGCACAATTCCAAAAAAGTATTGACCACAAGATTGCGCAGCACTGCACAACTCCGTTGTGCAGAAAACAACTCCTCGTTTCTTTTTTTTATTTTTTGGTTGGATCAGGTCAGGTATTCGAATTTAATAGTTTTTTGCGTATGAGAATAGTTGTAAATATTGCTACAACGAAGAACGTGACTAATAATATCGGATGACTTTTTACTGATTCTTCAAAATAATAATGCATCAATATTATTGCAATAACATCGACTGAGAAACCACTGATGGCGCCAAGAATAAGATCCCACCGTGAGATTGGTTTTCGCTTTTCCGGAAGTGATTCTCCTATCTGTTCTATATCCCGTCCAGCCGTTTGGATTACGTTATGATCTCCAATGACCGTTGTCTTTTGTTCGCCGCCGATCGTTACACCTTCTGGTATTTTTTTCTCAGTCACATTTCCAGCCTCATCCCAAACCAATATCTTAATCATGTTCCTTAGTCCGACCCCTGCAATCTCGTCGAGAGCATCGGAAACATTGTTTGTCGCATCAACTGCTCCCCCGGGATCGAATCCCTCGACGTTTTTTAGATTGTCTGCGACACGCCTTAAGATTTCGTTTACCCGATTAACCACATCCATCCCAAGTTCATTCGATATGCTTTTGTAGCACTTTTCTGCCGATCTGATCTCAAAAACCGCATCCATGATTTTTTGATTGCTTCCTTCCTTGTAGCCGTCACGAATCAACCCGAGTGCAGTGTAGAGGTGCCTGCACCCATCGCAGGTCTTGCTGCTGCAAGCACCGGTTTTGCCAAGGCTGTCAAAGCTCTCCGATGCCTTACGAAGATATGAGATTGCCAAATCGAGCAGATGATCCCGTTTTTTATCATCCTTGCACAGGCTGATCTCCCGCACACACCGCTTCGCTTCATGGCTTGCGATTGCACCTTTGAGTTTAATAGCGTCTGCACCGTCTGCAAACTCAAGCGCTGCTTTCATCTCCTTAATTGCGTCATCAAGCAGTGCTGCCGCCCTGTGTGCATCCTCTTCTGTGATGTTCTGCACCGAGTACGAAAGTCCGCGCGTGAGGTGCGCATCCATCAAAAGTGAGCGCGGCATTCTGGCAAGCGGCAGCCTGTGTGTCTCTTCGTATCTCTCTCCCGCTTCGCGATACAATTCTGCCGCAGCAGTGACGAGCTTCTCGCGCTCAACGTCAGACGATGCCAGCTTTGCCTCCCGCTTCTTCTGGTCTGCGATCATGCGAAGAGAGACCGCAAGCCAGTTGATAGCGTTCGGATACTCCGGGCGGGCGTCCGGGTGGATCTTCCGGATAGCCTCTTCGAGGTATCTCTTCGCACTCACCGGGTCGGATCGATTGAAGTATCCCATTCCGATATTCGAAAGCGTTATTCCAGTGCCGTGCCGATCCCCGAGAGCCTCTTTAATTTTCATGCTTTTCTCGTGGTACTCGATAGCGCGGTCCCACTCGCCTTTGTCTGCGTACACGAGTCCGAGATTGTTGTAGGTTGAAGCAAGCCCATGCCGATCTCCAAGAGCCTCAAAAATCTCCATGTCTTTCTCGTAGTACTCGATTGCACGATCCCACTCGCCTTTACGAGCGTACACGAGTCCGAGATTGTTGTAGGTTTGGGCAAGCCCATGCCGATCTCCAAGAGCCTCAGAAATCTCCATGCTTTTCTCGTAGTACTCGATAGCGCGGTCCCACTCGCCTCTGTCTGCGTACACGAGTCCGAGATTGTTGTGGGTTGAAGCAAGCCCATGCCGATCTCCAAGAGCCTCAAAAATCTCCATGTCTTTCTCGTAGTACTCGATAGCACGATCCCACTCGCCTTTGCGATAGTACACGCTTCCGAGATTGCCGTAGGTTGAAGCAAGCCCATGCCGATCTCCAAGAGCCTCTTTAATTTTCATGCTTTTCTCGTAGTACTCGATAGCACGATCCCACTCGCCTTTGCGATAGTACACGCTTCCGAGATTGCCGTAGGTTGAAGCAAGCCCATGCCGATTTCCAAGAGCCTCAAAAATCTCCATGTTTTTCTCGTAGTACTCGATTGCACGATCCCACTCGCTTCTTCGATAATATAGTATCCCAAGCTGCTCCAGTATATTTGCAGCTTCTTTTTTATCACCCTGCTTTTGAAATTCTTCTAACGCTCTTTCGTAAGACTGTATCTCTTCATCTGAAATCTTTTCTCTCCAGATTGTATCTACCGCCTCAACTCCACCCCCGTGTCCGGAAACACCAGCAAACTCAGAAACCCGCGCCCTCCATGCCCAGAAATCCGGGGCAGATCGTGCGATAACCCCGAGCGATACCTTATCCGCCCAGATGATGATCGGCTGCTTGATCTTCGCAAACTCTTCCCTCGTATAATTCAGGATCCGTGCAAGGTCTTCCAGTTCTGATTTTTCAAATGGCAGGTACACAAAAAAAGCAGCAGCATCGCCATGATATCGGGTCACGGCATAAGTCAGGTCGTTTGCCAGAACATTCAGTTCAGATATTTTCTCATCCTTATCCAAAGATAAATCATCAAGCAGTTGCGCTATCTCGTCCCTGGTCGATGCAGCACCGGCCATCCTGACGTTTATTTTAATTACTTTTACATTTTTATTTGAAAATCTATCCTCCAGCCGTCGTGCCATCTCGTCTCTCGTTGATGCGGTGTCGCACCCTGCAAAATAGATTCCGCCATCCGAGTGATACACCTCTGTCTCAAGTTTTAGTAATTCCTGCTCATTATCTGACATGGTCGTCCATACTTTCCAAAATCGAAAGCACAACCGGGTGCACATCCCACCAGATATTGCCGTTGTATTCCACTATGCTCAAGTTGTGAAGAAGCCCGGGAATCTCCGCTCTGATATTCTCGTCATCGATATAAATTGATTTTGTCTTGTGGACCGCTTTCAGCGCGACATATTGTGTTTTCTTTGATAATATTCTCTTAAAATCATTTTTTCTATCGGCAACAGCTCTCCTAACATCGTCACAGATGATCCTGTCCCCTCCCCTCACAATCGCCTCGACGCACGAATCCTTGATGGTGCGAATAAACTCCCGTGTGATACCGGCGCTCATCCTGATTGCATATCGGAGTGCATCTTCCCCTATTAAGTCGGGGCGCATTCTCCGTTCAGACAAATTACTGAAAATACTTATGCCATCTTCATTTTGGCTGCCATCTCGGTTCGTTACGGTGATGTTTGGCAGAATAACCGTCTTATCAAAGCTCTGCTGAATTACGGTGAATTCACTGGAATAGACAACGCTTATCGGTATGGTGTAGATGATGGCACAGTCCGGCTTGGACAACACCTGTCCAAAGCCGTAGTACAAATTTTTTCCAATATCAAGAGGCGAGTTATCGATACCGTCGATGATGATCAGTGCATCGTATCCCGCAAGTTTGATCTGCACAACCATTGAATTGATAAGCTCAATCAGTCGGCTGATTCTTGGTTTAAGCTGTTTCCTGACCGTTTCTCGCGTCAATCTCTCTTGCTGATATTTACCGACGAACAACTTCTGAAACATCACGCCAAGACCCACTTTCTTCTCTTTGATCTCCTCGAAATCCCTTGTCACGCAGCCAACAAACTCCTCGATATTATCTACAACCGCTTTATCAATTTTCACACCAATAGTCTCTGCCTTGTGATACAGTTGATACGCCAGACTGAAGAGCACATCTGAGTACTCAAGGTCAAAGACATCAAGAACGTCGGTTACATTGTATTTAACGATCAATAAACCCGGGCGCTCTTTTTCCAGATCAAGCGCAAGTTTATTCAATTCTGTTGATTTGCCACAACCCCTGTGTCCGCTGAACAGTATCTTCTGCGCATCTGCGTCAAGCTGGGTTTTGAGTTTCGTTATCGCAGGGTCCTCTTTTCTGTTCGGGATTCTGTCTGTATGATATTCGTTCAGGCCTTCCCCATCCAGCGTCTTTCTTGGATCGAATACACGAATCGCATCCTTTAATGTCTGGGCTTGCATCACATTCACCTTTGGTATGATATGGTCGGTAATACATCTTAAATCACACCCTACCCATAATTTCACTTACACAAGTTTCGCCACTTTTTGATCTTTTTTGTGCCTGACCCCCATTGATTTGCTCCTTAATTCATCCTGAATTAAAATCACATGCTTGATTTGGCTCTTGTTTCACAGTCTTGCGCGTGTCAGTACCTCCAGCCCCTTCTCAACCATTTCTAATGTGCTTATTTCGTCTTTAAATGTCTATTTTTGCATTTAATAATCTTTTGCTTCTTAATTTTGTTTTTAATTTTATTCAACGGTACAATTTCACAATCTCATAGGTTGCAGTGCGTTCAACTGGTATTCGTCCTGCCCCTTTGATAAGATTAATCAATTGTTCTACCGGAAGATACTCTGCTGTTACTGCGCCTGTGGCATGGGTGATGCGCTCTTCTATTACAGTTCCATCAAGGTCATTGGCACCATAAAGTAAAGCAATCTGCGCGAGTTTTTCACCAAGCATTATCCAGTAAGCCTTGATATTATCAATGTACCCTGTTAACATAAGTCGCGAAAGAAGAATTATCTTCAGATCCTCAAAACCAGTGGGTTCAAGAATGCTGCTCTCCAGTTTTGTGTTTTGCGGGTGAAAACTTAATGGTATAAACGCCTGGAACCCGTGTGTTTTTCTTTGAAGATTTCTTAATCGCAGTAAGTGGTCAACGATCTCAGCAGGTGTTTCAATGTGGCCATACAACATCGTAGCATTGGTAAGAATTCCAAGTGTGTGTGCTTCTTCCATGATCTCAAGCCATCGTTCACCTGAAATCTTTTTAGGACACAACTGTGTTCTGACCCGCTTACTGAATATCTCAGCACCACCACCAGGCATACAGGTAAGTCCCGCATCTTTCAATCGCCCAAGCACTTCTCTTACAGTTATTTCCTCATTTTGTGCCATATATGCAATTTCAACAGCAGTAAAAGCTTTAATTCCAATTTGTGGATAAAACGTGTGGATTTGTTCTATCATATTCTCAAAAAAAGAAAAATCAAGGCCTGGGTTGAGTGCACCGACGATATGAAGCTCCCGCACTCCCATTTTATCAGCTTCGCCTACTTTTTTAAGTATTTCTTCAAGACTCATGGTATATGCATCATTATTTGTCGGCTCTCTGTAATAGGCGCAGAACCTGCACTTCGAATCACAAATATTGGTGTAGTCGATGTGCATGTTAAATGCAAAGGTTACATTTTCCCCAACTGTCTGTCTTCGCACATAATCTGCAAGAGTACCGAGAAGAAACAGATTTGTTGACTTGAGAATGGCAATCCCATCATCAATATCAAGCGGTCGCATCGAGAGAACTTTATCAATAATTGGTTCAAGCTTTCTATCAGAAAAGAGGTCAATCAAACCTCTACATTTCAATGAAGACCCCATTATTTTTTTCTATTGATGATATAATCACAGAGCCCTTCTAATTGTTTCTTTGGTGCACTATCGTCGATATTGTCCAAACACGCAACAGCAGTATCTATTTGTTTTGCTGCAAGGCGATTTGCATACTCGATAGAATTTGATATAAGTCCCATCAACTCACCATTACTGCATCTCAACATGACATTTTTGTCAATGCCATGATTCACAGCATCGATTAGTACAATCGATGGTCTGCCCATAAATAAATCCTGCTTCACAGGTTTTCCAAGATTGTCTTCACTTGAAACACAATCAAGAATGTCGTCCTGGATCTGAAACGCAATACCTAAATGATTCCCAAACTTCTCAAGACTTTTAATGCTTTCATCGCAGCCGCCGCCTACAACAACACCCATGCATGCTGAAGCACCGAAAAGCGCACCTGTTTTCCTGAAAGCCAGATCAAGATAGCTTTTCTCATCCATTGGAGCACTGACAAGCTCAATTGCCTCGCCTTCGCCCATGAAAAAAAGAGATTTGGATATAGCTTCTGTTAGACGCACATCCCCAAGAGCCGCCCGCAAAGCAAGAGAAATCAGTAGTTCAATTGTGAGCAGAGCTATATTTTCTCCCCAGATAGTGTGAATTGTATTTCTGCTCCTCCGTTTCTCTGCCTTGTCAATCACATCATCAAGCACCAGCGAAGATGTGTGTACAAGCTCAGCAGATAAAGCAGCTTTCCTTGCATCCTGCAAAGAGCCACCAACAGAAAGACAGGACAACATCGTAACAGCAGGTCTGATTCGTTTTCCTTTCGATTCAAGCGCGTATGAAACGGCATCGCTAAGTTCCTTTGGCTTGATTTTAAGGGCAATTCTGGCAAGTTCCATGTCAAGTAGATCAGAATACTCAGTAAGGGCTTTTTCAATATCATTCACGGAGGCATAATCATTAGTCAATTTTTTTTCACCTGCAGAAAACGTCAAAAGATGCGTGATTGTTCATCCCTGCAATGTATATAGGGTTTTCTATCTAATGTCATCAAGTCCCCTATGGTTTAGATTTAGCTATAACTTATTAACAGATGTTAAATGGTTCTGCAAAGCGAAGCTTTACAGTATGGTTTAGATTTAGCTATAACTTATTAACAGATGTTAAATGGTTCTGCAAAAGCTTTACAGTATGGTTTAGATTTAGCTATAACTTATTAACACATAAAAGATAAAGTAAAACCAGTGATTCCGTTATACATTTATCACGCCACAGAGTGCGATCCAAAAAAATGCACTGGTAAAAAGCTTGCAAGATTTAATATGCTGACAATAGTTAAGACCAGAATCCCTGAAGGGACGGTTCTTCTTGATCCATTAGCTCTGCAAGTATTGTCTAAAAGAGATGTTGTACACGGTTTTGCAATTCTCGACTGCTCATGGAAACACGCTGAACAGCTATTTAAACGTTTTAAATATCGAGATCTTGTACACAGGGCGCTTCCTTATCTTGTAGCTGCAAACCCGGTAAACTTTGGAAAGCCATTCAAGTTTAGCACTGTTGAAGCCTTTGCAGCCGCATTATATATTATTGGTGAGAAGAACCAAGCATTTGAACTCTTAAATAAGTTCAGGTGGGGGCACACTTTTTTGGAGGTTAATCACGAACCTCTCGAAGAGTATGCAGCAGCATCCGGCAGCAGTGAGATAATAGCTATCCAGAAGGAATACATGAATATAGACTAAAAGTTAAGTTACTGAGGCTGTAATACAGGTTAGAGGTTGTTGTATCGGTTTGTTATAGGCATGCGGCGTCCCGTTCCAAAAGCTTTGGTCGTAACTTTTATTCCGGGGGGCGACTGTTTTCGTTTGTACTCGTTATGGTCCACTCGCCATATAATTTCCTGCACAAGTTTTTGATCGTATCCTTTTGCTATAATCTCTTTTACGCTCTTGTTCTCTTCAATATAGGATTTAAGTATCAGATCGAGCACTGGATAAGGTGGAAGAGAGTCTGTATCTTTTTGTCCTTCTTTAAGTTCTGCAGAAGGCTCTTTTAAAATAATTCTTGAAGGTATTCGTGTACATCCTGCTGTCTGGTTGATATACTCTACAAGCCTGTACACCCACGTCTTTGGCACATCAGAAATCAAGGCAAGCCCACCTGCCATATCGCCGTACAATGTGGCATACCCAACAGCAAGCTCTGATTTATTGCCAGTGGTTACAACAAAATAGCCAAATTTATTGGAAAGTGCCATAAGAAGGTTGCCACGAATACGTGCCTGAAGGTTTTCCTCGGCTACATTTTCTACTGTACCTGCAAACTCTATTTCAAGTGTTTGAATGTAGCTCTTAAAGATGCATTCGATTGGTATCTCTTTGTAAACTATCCCAAGATTTTGGGCAAGCGCGTATGCATCTTCCTTGCTCTGCCTGGGAGTAATATGGCCTGGCATGGATACTCCAATGACGTTTTCTCTACCAAGTGCATCCACACATAAAACGGCAGTAAGAGCCGAATCGATGCCACCACTTAAACCAAGAATTACTTTCATAAAACCGTTTTTCACCACATAATCCCTGAGAGCAAGAAGTAGTGCATAGTATATCTCTTCAACATCACTTAACGATTGCAGCAGTGGTTTTTTACGCCCAAGAGTGTGCAGAAACAACTTCTCTACAAAACACGGTGCTTCAAATTCAACTTCCCCTTCTGTATTAATCACAGAGCTTCCACCATCAAATACAAGATCATCCTGCCCACCAACAAGATTTGCATACACAATGTAAACACTGTTTTCTATCGCCCTTTGCGAGAGAATGTCCCTTCTCTGCTTCATTTTTCCTACGTTAAAAGGAGAAGCTGATAAATTAATAATCACTTCTGCACCATTACTACACTGGAGCGTGCAGACATCTTCAAACCAGACATCTTCGCAGATATTAACTCCAATGGTAATACCCTTAAACCTAAAAACGCATGGTTTCGCGGCTCTTGTAAAATACCGTTTTTCATCGAAGATGTCATAATTTGGAAGATGAGTCTTATGACAGGTTTCAATTATTTCACCATTATAGATAATTGCTGCAGCATTATACAGTTTGACGTCCCAAGAAGAGCAGTCGCTACTTGCTACAGCATCAACAAACCCGGTGATGACACAGATTCCCTTTGATACCTTCCCAATCTCCTCAAGGCAGCAGATGTTTTTTTTGATAAAACCTGGCTTTGTGAGTAGATCTTTTGGATGGTAGCCAGTGATGGCAAGCTCTGGAAACACAACAATATCAGCACCTTTTCTTTTAGCTGTAACTATAAAACTACATATCTTGCGTGTGTTTTCGTCCAAATCCCCAACCGTGGAATTTATCTGGGCGATTGCAATGGTGAGATTCATGGATATTTTATGTTTATTTAATAGATGGAAGTATAAACTTTCCTGTACTGCAAGCAAACGCTCACCTGTTTTGCATTTGCCTCCGAGCTCTTACATTATGTTTGGGGTGTTGCGATTGAAACGTTGTTGGGTGTTGTATCTTCCCATATTTTGATGTCCGGTATTCCATTTTTCCTGTTAGAAAGGTGAGTATTCTTTGATATGTCCTGTATTTCCTTTTTATTTGGTTGAGCTCGGTCTGTCGGTAGTAATTTTCAACTTGATTGTTCGTTTTGGGGATTGATTAATTTCTCATAAAGACCGTGAGTCGTTCAAAGTCCGGGATGATCTTTTTCGTATCCCCTTTTGTAAAACGCGTGTAATATCGTCATATTTATCTAATAAGTTATTTAATCTATCTATTGCAACGTTAGGGTTGTATGTCTTGAATATTTCATTAATTTTTGTGAAGTATATGCATAATTTGATTTTATCCCGATATGGGGATGGTTTTGAACTTTGAACGGTCGTATACATCTTCTCCTATCCTTTTGAATGAGTGGAATGTGCATAATTGACGTAAAGCTCCCGGTTTCCCTATTATTCCTTTGTATATCCTTACGTGGTATGTCATAATCGTAATAACTTGTTCAATTAGATTTAAAAGGAAGATACAGGCATTTTAGCATGAATTTCACTATAGCAAGCGCTAAGACCTAGAGAATTTACAGCCCCAGCAGTGTTTGGACAATTATTATATATCATTATCATATTATAACGCATGCAAATGCTTTTCAGACGTAGCTTATCTAATTTGCTCTATCGCAGCTATGAACGATTATTGATTCGTGAAATACAGGAAGGACCGGTTCCTTCACACATTGCTATTATCATGGATGGGAACCGACGGTTTGCGCATAACATTGGAGCTAAAAAGATCGAAGGGCACTATCGTGGAGCTGATGTGACTGAGAATGTGCTTGACTGGTGCTGGGACATTGGAGTAAAACAACTTACATTATATGCGTTTTCTACTGAGAATTTCAAACGCTTTGAGTCTGAGAGGGATGAACTGTTTGGGTTGATTGGTCTGAAGCTTGATGAGCTCTCTGTTGATGAGCGCACACATAAGCGGCAGATGAATGTTCGTGCTATAGGTAATACAGAACTACTTCCAAAAAAATTACAAGATGCGATTACCCGTTCAGAGGAAGCTACCAAAGATTACGATCGTAGGCATCTTAATATTGCTCTTGCATATGGTGGGCGTCGAGAACTCGTGGATGCTGCCCGCCTTATTGCAGAGAAGATTCAAAAAGGTGTGCTGTCGAGTGCTGATGTGGATGAACAACTTATATCAGGCCACTTGTATACCGGGAATGCCCTTGAATGTGATGTGGATTTAATTATTCGTACCGGTGGTGATAAACGCGTATCTAATTTCCTTCCATGGCAATCGTGCGGCAACGAGTGTGCTGCTTATTTCTGTGCACCTTTCTGGCCAGAGTTCAGGAAAATAGATCTTGTCAGAGCAGTAAGAACATACCAGGTGCGTGAGAGGGAGAAACAAAGAAACACGATAGTTAGAATGGTTAATTTACTTGCTGCGTGTGGGCAAGTAGAAGCAGAAGAAGTGGTAAATCGTTCACGCAAGATTCTTAATATCCCACCGAAAGAAATACGGCAGTTACTGGAGGAAATCTCGCAGCACAATCCCACAATGGCAGGGACAATCAAATGGTGATGTACTGCACTGCAAAGCTTGCGCTTTGCAGAATCACACAACTTCGCTTTCGCGGAGATAACTCTCGACTGCACAACTCCGTTGTACAGAAATAACAACGGTTAACACAACGGTTAACGAGCAATTCTCGGTTGCGAAGCAATCGAGTGCGTTAGTAATCAAGGGCAAGGATAATCAAATGGTGATGTACTGTTACTTCCCATACTTTCGTTGTCGTTTCTGGTAGTCCCTGATTGCGCGGAGAAAATCGACTTTTCGATAGTTTTGCCAGTTTGCATCTGTAAAATAAAATTCAGAATATACTGATTGCCAGATTAAAAAATCCGTAAGCCTTTTTCCTCCTGAGCGAATTACAAGGTCTGGTTCGCACTGTATGGAAAGATGCTGCTCAATGACAGTTTCATCAATATTTTCTGCCAATAGTTCCCCCATCTCAACTTTATGCATAATCTTTTTAATCGTGTTGGTGAGTTCAAATCGTCCACTGTAACCAACTGCCAGATCAATACAAAAACCATCGCCAAATTTGATATCGGCACTTTTTTCCCTGCAATAAACATGGATGTTATCTGTTACCGGACAAAGAGCTTTTTGTATTTGCCCTACAAGTTGTTTACCAATAATCTCAGTTGCACTCTCTTCTATAATGCTTATAAAAATTGTCAATATAGTGATATTAACCTCGATGCACCAGTTAGCAAAATGGGTAAATTTACTGGCGTCATTTGATAATGCATCCGTTTCGTCGAGCACCAATACTACATGCCGTGGCACCTCACTTTTGTTAATTAATGCTAAAAGTCTTTGTTCATATAATCGCTGAACAACTTGCATGATATCACACCTGTCTATAGCACATCCGGAGGATAAAGTATTTGTCAAACTATCTACGTTCAGTATTTGATAGATGGATCAACATTACAACCGGTTCCAAATACTGCTGCCTGGATTTCTCGTATTTACACAACCTGTAATCGAGGATCTTGGATTTGCATTACTCATCCTCATTACATCGTTAGTACTCTTCATCAAAAATAATACTACGGCAAAGCGGTTCCAGCACTCTTTTAATATAAGCATCTCACTGTTTGTTATGGTATTCATGAAGATCGTGTTGAACAACTATGGTTATACGTTCGATTTTCATGTAATAGGGGCAGCAGCAGCGATCATTGCAATAGCAGGTCCACTTACGCAGATACAACTGCACTACCTATCAAATCATAAAAACAATACATTTGATACATATTTTCTAACAGAAAAAACAGCAAAGCCAACACTACTGTATTTGTTTAATGGAATGATCATTGCAAGCTTGACATGCTTGATACTAACAGGCAATACAATAGAATTTAGAAGTATGCTGTTTTTAAGCGTGATTGGGGGGCTGACAGCAGCCCTATTAAGTGTCATATCCCATGCCCATAAGGATTTTACCACCATTATTGGAACTGCTATGGCTATATGGCTCTTTGCAAATATTGGCTATACTGCACAGCCGGCGCAACTGATGATAGCGATAGCCATTGCACTCTTACTGAGCTATGCAGCCTACAAGAAGGACGTAGCAGACATCAGTGCAATGGTTGCTGCAACTCTTGTTGGAGTGATTATTATCAGCTTTACAAACCTGCTCTGGTTTGCTCCACTCATTGCGTTTTTTTCCATAGGGGGGGTGTTTACAAAATACAAATATGAATACAAGAAAGCAAAAGGAGTGGCAGAAAAGAAAGGCGGTGTTAGAAGCTACACAAATGTTTTCTCAAACTCTTTACCAGCCTTCAGCCTTGCGGTTTCTTACCAGGCTTTCCCAGCATACCAAAATATTATATTAATAGCCTATCTTGCATCACTTTCCACAGCTCTTGGTGACACTCTAGCAAGCGAGATTGGCCAGACCTCAAAGAGTCAGCCCCGTATGATAACTACCCTCAAAAAAAGTACCGCTGGAACAGACGGGGGCATAACGCTTGCAGGAGAGTGTGCATCTATCACAGGCGCATTTATCATAGCAATTATTGCTGCAATAACACAGCTTATTCCATTTTATCCAACCAGCATACTTGTGATAACCTTTGCCGGATTACTCGGCACAAACATTGACAGCTTCCTTGGAGCTACACTACAACAGAAAAAACTGCTCAGCAACAATGGGGTAAACCTTGCATCCACCAGTGCTTCAGCAGTAATCACAGCTATATTCACAACATTATAAGGAAAACAGCTATAAACAAAGTGAATCATCACAGGTGCAAAGCTTGCGCTTTACAGAGACAATAACTCTCGATTACGCAAGTACTGTACAACTTTGTTGTGCAGAAAATAACCGATAACCTTTAATTCTCGATTACGCAAGTACTGTACAACTTTGTTGTGCAGAAAATAACCGATAACCTTTAAAAAGCGAGGGTAACCAAGTTGGCCAACGGTGCAGGACTTAAGTGGTACTTAAAAGAAAGTATCGAAGCCATCCTGTCTCTAAGGAGTTCATGGGTTCAAATCCCATCCCTCGCACTCCGATTGCTTCGTAATAAAAATTCCAGGTCTGCCCAAGAAAACTTCCAGTAAACAGTTTGCCTGATCTTTAAAAATTATCATAACACGGATTTACACAAAATCTGTGTTAACCAACGCCAATACGTGTCTTAAAAATTCAATGAAAATGGTACAGTTCAGGTAAATTACTGTTTGTGAGTTCTCTAACAATATACCTTTTAAGGTAAGAACTAAAGAAGACTCAATAGAACAAAAAAGACCTGTCGAATTAGAAACCGGAACTCTTAAAGCTAATTTGATGTCCTCACTATAGTGTCTTGGCAATTTAATTTTTAGACGTGATGCAGGGATCGTGTGAGTGTTAAGCTTCTTCTTGGTCAACAAGTAATAAGACGTGAAACCACAGAGGGCACAGAGAGTTGGTGTTTTCCCTATACCCTCTGTGGTTGAATTGCCCTGGCTTTGTCGGACTGCAATTTTTGTCTGGAAATTAAGTTGTTGAAACAATAGTGTCTCGACAATTCAGTTCTTAGACATAATGCTTGGACAATTTCTCGTTAGCATTCTCACTCGTAAACTCCCAGTTGATTTTCTTTTCATCGTCATTCCGTCTCCTGGTCCACGCTGTCACTTCATGAGTCAGTATCTCCATATCTCCAATCCGTCTGTCAGTGCATTCGATATCCATCACATTGATCTCGATTTCAGCGGCATTAAGCCAGCTTGCATGTTTTGGCGTGTAATGAAACTCGATCTTGCTCAAAATCC
>RXIJ01000038.1 GCA_004212095.1 Methanosarcinales archaeon
TTTTTATTTTATATTTTGCACTATTCTCTATTATGCTCAACTCTTGATTTCCATCTATTTTTACCCATTTTTTAGATAGCGTCTCTTCTTTCAGCATTTTTTCATACACACCATTGACATTTCGTAATAATTCAATGTTTTTTTCGTGTCTGTCTGTGGATCCTTTTTGCATCATTTTTCTTTTTAAAGTTACTTCTGGCGGGATTTGAATAAATAAGGTTAAATCAGGTACAACAATATTCACTGCCTTAATTATTGATATTGCCTGCTGGTAATTAAAACTTTTAGCACACTGGAAAGCAACCGTGGAAGAAAAATACCTATCTAATATTACAACACTGCCCCCCCTTAGTAGTCTACGGATTTTATCTTGATCTTTTAATATGTCTATAAGATACAAAAAAAACTGTTCGTTATTACTGAGTTCTATTTTATTATAAAGATAATCATTAATCATTTTACCCCAGACGCTTGAGTAATCCGGATACTCCATCCGGACTACTTCAATGTTCTCGGATTCTAAAAAATTTTTGATGAACGAACATAACGTATGTTTTCCAGCGCCATCGATGCCTTCAACAGTGATTAAAAACCCTTTCTTCATGGGTTGCGAGCTTCTGGTATGTATTCGATTATGTCTGTTGCGGTAAGTCCACTGCCGTATTTTCCATGACAGATCTCCCCTGCACGCCCACTGATAAATGCTGCACAGCATGCAGAGAGCAGTGCATCGTTTGTTGTGAAGAGTGCTGCTGTGATTCCTGCAAGCACGTCGCCAGTGCCACCAACTGTCATGCCGCTTGTTCCAGTGGTGTTGATTTTAGCCATGCTGCCTTTTGCAATTACATCGGTTTTACCTTTCAGAAGTATCGTTGTATTGCTTGCTTCTGCAAAGCCTGTAGCGACCTGCATGCGTGTGTTGAGGTTTTCCGGAGTCTTAAGTTCTGTAATCCGGTTGAACTCATAACTGTGGGGCGTTATTATTATGTCGGAATAGTTCTGTTGTTGAAAATCGAGTGCATACAACCCATCAGCGTCGATTACCGCCTTTTTGCATAGCGGGATAATCTCCTTAAGAGCAGATTGCGTTTCAGGGTGTTTTCCAAGTCCCATGCCAATCACCACAACATCAACAGTTGGAATTATTTTTTTAAGCAATGGGATGTCGTTTTCGGTTAGATGGTTGCCTGTAAGTGCTGTGGTTATAAGATTTGGTGAAAAGGAGGCTATAATATTTGAGACCGCCTCTGGTGCTGCAATGTGCACAAGATCTACGCCGCACCGAAGAGCAGCCATCGCGCACAGTGCTGGTGCTCCTGAATAAGGACCGCCCCCTATAATAAGCATGCTTCCAGAATCACCTTTGTGGCTTTCTGGTTTTCGAGTGACAAGTCTTCCAATGTCGCCTTTGCCGACCAATCGTTCAAAAAACAGGGGTATTCCAATTGGTGCTGTTACCAGTTCACCAATATATTTTTTTAGTCCTTGGTGGAGTAGTGCTGGTTTTGGCTTGTGGAAGGTTATAGTTAGATTCGATCTTACTGTTTTTTCAAAGTCTCCGGTATCAGGATCAAGTCCGCTTGGCACATCCACGGAAACTACTTCAGAAGCACAGTTGTTTATTCGATCAATAGCGGTTGACTCGAGGGGGCGAAGCCTACCTTTTATACCTGTCCCAAAAATCGCATCGATGATTACGCAATCATCGTCCGGTTCCGGTATCTGTGTTGAATCTGTAATCTCAATAATCGGAGTTCCTGCTTTTTTGAGAATGTTAAAATTCCATCTGGCTCCAGCCGTTTTTATTTCGTCTCCTCTTCCAAGCAAAAATACCTGAACATTATAGCCTGCAAGGTGCCTTGCTGCAACAAACGCATCGCCCCCGTTGCTCCCTTTTCCTGCAAAAATCGTGACAGGTGTGTCTTGTGGGAATTTTTGTTTTATTATATTTGCAAGAGAAGCCCCGGCGTTTTCCATTAACTGTATTCGTGCAAGCCCGTAATACTCACAGTTTGCATCAAGAGCCGCCATTTCCGTTGAAGTGATGACCTGCATAGTTATATTCCTGCATAGTTATATTATTAGAGGAGTGTGATTAATAAATGTTTCGTGAACTGCAAAGCTGCGCTTTGCAGAGAATAATTCTCGATTGCGATAGTAATTGAGTGCATAGAAAGTAACCGGTGATTCTCGATTACGCAGTAACCGAGTGCATAGAAGATATTACTTTGTTGTTGAGCAGTGTTGTATATCTTTTCCAAGTTTCCCGATGGCATCCGCACGGCACTGGCGACAGTGTGACATCTGTGATATATACGCTTTGCATTTGTCCTGCGCCTCCTTTTTTTCTTGTGGTGTTGGTGGTGTGACGTTGGCAAACTTGTATTGCGGGATTAAGGGGATAATGTTCTGCAAATAAACACCCATTTCTCTCATTTTCTTTGCTATGTCAATGATGTGGTTTTCGTTTACAGTAGGAATGAGAACCGTGTTTACTTTCACAATTATTTTCCTTTTTACCGCTTCTTCTATTCCTTTTAACTGATTTTTGAGTAATATTTCAGCTGCTTCTATTCCCTTGTATTTTTTACCCTCGTAATTGACAAATGAATAGATGTTCTTGCCGATGTTTGGGTCTATGGCATTTAACGTAACAGTCACGTTGCTGATTCCAAGCTCTTCGATATCATCAATTCTATCCGGTAGAAGTAGCCCGTTCGTACTCATACATCGTATGAGGTGTGGAAACTCCTTCTTTACAAGCCTGAAAGTCTCAAAAGTCTCCTCGTTGTACAGCGGCTCACCAGGTCCCGCGACAGCAACAACCTTGATGTAGTGTGCCTGTTCAAGCACTTCCTTTACTCGTTCCAACGCTTCCCCTGGCGTTAGAACCTTGCTAGTCACGCCTGGCCGGGATTCATTCACACAATCGAACTTACGAATGCAGTAATTACACTGGATGTTGCACTTCGGAGCTACCGCAAGATGCATTCTTCCAAAGAGATGGCTGGCATTCTTACTGAAACAGGGGTGTTCCTGAATTCTCCTCAGTTGTGATGGGTCCCAGGGTATTTCTTTCCCCTCTACTTTTGTTACTGGTAAAGGTACCTCCTCCTTTTCTGCAAGATTCATATCAAAATATCTCCGTTGTGAACTCCTCAAAAACCATATCCTTAATATGTCTACCTATTTGTTTTTTTATAGGTTTCATAATCTTTCTTTGATAATAATTCCCCTTTCTCTAACAGGTCCCTTTTTTTATTCTATCATTTTCATCTTTTTCACGCTTTTGTTTTGATTATATTGTGTTCCCTGTGCTTGTTTACAATTTCATCTACTAATTTATCCAATGCTATAAAATCTTCCTCTTTTGGAGCTCCTTTAACCACAACCGGATCCAGTATTTCAATCTTTAAGCTAGTAATCATTCCTGCAAGTTGTTCCACCATCCTGCTGCCCCAACCGTAAGACCCGATTATGGACACAAATTTCAGTTTTGGTCTCAAAGCGTTTGCAAGACAAGCAGCATAAACGACTTTTGGATGCGGACCGACCAGAACTGTGGGTGAACCAATCACAACCGTAGCCGCGTCTACCAATGCCATCGCCAGTTTTCCAATATCCGGTTCTGACAGATTGAACTGCTTTACTGTTATGCCACGTTCAATCAACGCCTCTGCAAAGTAATCTACCATCTTCTTCGTGCTGCCATGCATTGAGATGTATGGGATGATTACCTCATTCTTCACCTCATCAGAAGCCCAATCCCTGTAAGCATTGAGGATGAAGTCTGGCTTATCATAAGCTGGACCATGACTTGGTGCGATTATGTCTATCGGTAAATCTTTTATCTTCTCTAAGTTTTTCCTGATAATTGGCCTAAAAGGCATCATAATCTCGGCATAGTATCGCTTGGCTGCCTCATAGACCATTGCTTCATCTGTCACAAACAAATCGCTTGTTGCGATATGCGAGCCGAGAAAATCACATGTAAAAAGCATCTTGTCTTCTCTTAGATATGTAAGCATCGTCTCTGGCCAGTGAACCCATGGTGCATGAATGAACTCCAGTGTTTTGTTGCCAAGTGGCAAAGTCTCCCCATCAGCCACGGTTATGAATTTATCCTCTGGTATTAAAAGCAAATCCATAAGCATGTCTTTGCATTTTGGTGTGCAAACAACCTTAGCTCTGGGATAAATGCCAAGTATCCGTGGTAATGACCCTGAATGGTCCTGCTCGGCGTGATCGGCGATTACATAATCTATATCGCCAGCCTCAAGTTCTTCAAGGTTTCTTACCAGCACATCCGCAACGGTTGGGTCCACTGTGTCTATCAGTGCCGTCTTCTCACTTCCTTTTATCAAATAGGAATTATAGCTCGTTCCATCTGGCAGCGGTACGAGCTCATCAAACAACCTCCTGTCCCAGTCAATTATTCCCACTGCGTAAATGTCCTGTTTTAATTCTCTTCTGAGACTCATTATTTCAAGCTTCCTTTTCGAACTCTTCTTTACCAACACCGCAAACAGGACATGCCCAATCGTCAGGCAAATCCTCAAATGCCGTTCCGGCTTCTTCTTCGTCGTAAATATATCCACAGACGGTACATTTCCATTTTGCCATTTTTCTTTTTCCTCCTATTAAGTTATTTTATCCTCTCGGCAATCTTCTTGCCAAACTCTCGGCATTCTTCCAGACCATTTTCGGTTGGTCTGCGGTTTATTCTCAGTCCAGGTTCTATCACGTCCATCCCTGCGAGATTCTTCATCGTTTCTGTCAGTATCGCAATCGATTCGCCACTCCAACCATAAGACCCGAATGCTGCACCAACCTTCCCTTTCAAGTCCACTTTATCCATCTCGAAAAGAAGGGTCTTCATCGCTGCAATCAAACTACGAACATACGTCGGAGAGCCAAGAACTATAGCATCCACGTCTTTGAGGTCATCCGCATTTGCACGTGCCCCTCTTTTCAATCCGACTTCAACACCCGATTCTTTCAAGCCTGTTTCGATTGCTTTTGCCATAATTTCTGTATTGCCCGAACGTGTTTCATAAATTATTATAGCTTTTGCCATTTTGTTCTCATCTCTTTTTAGAATACTATCACTTCGTATCCTGTTTCCATGTATCTGGACATGCTTGGGTGTCCGGACATCTCACCACATATCGGTAGCTCTTGCTCCTCTGCACTCTTTAGCGCCCCTGTCTGGGTAGAGCATGCTTTGCAGACACAATCAATTAGCCCCGCTTTTTTGACTTCTGCATACAGATTTGCAAACGGTTTTTTAGGGTCTGAGAGTTCTTTTACCTGCTTCGTGGCTGTGCCCTCTATTATCAATTTCACATCGTATTCCTTATTCTTCATATTTAGGGTATTCAACAGCGTATGTGCAAAACACATTGGTTCTCCGTTAAATGCAAAGATAGCTACCTTCTTGTTCATCTTTTTATGCACCCCCTGCTCCAGATGCCGCAGGAGGCGTAAATACCCGTGCTACCAGTTCCCTGTCAAGCATGAGCAAGCCATTCCCGTCTTTTCCAACGAGCTTCAATCTGGCAATGATTTCATTGTCGTTGCCTTCCTCTTCAATCTGTTCAGTAACGTACCATTGTAAAAAGATGTTTGTAGCGTGGTCTTTCTCTGTGATAGCAAGGTCCACGAGCTCATTGATACTCGTCGTTATGAACTTCTCATGCTCCAGAGTCTTTTCAAACATATCCAAAGGCGACTCGAATTCTGTTGCAGGTTGCTCGATTGCTGCCAGCTTTGCCTGTTCACCCTGGTTGTTGATGTAGTCGTAGATTTTCATCGCGTGCATCATCTCCTCTTGGTACTGAACCATAAACCAGTTAGCAAACCCTTTGAGTCCGGTGTACATGCTGTAAGCAGACATTGCCATATACAGATATGCCGAATACATCTCCTTGTTGAGTTGACCGTTCAGCGCTTCCTGCATTTTTTCGCTTAGCATTTTATTTCACCTACTGCTTTTTGTGACAGAACCACCAATCATAACATTCGTACTGCTTGACTCGTTCCTTCGCGGTTTTCTCATCTGTTGCCGGTGGAATTATAACCTCGTCACCGATCAACTCGTTGTTTGGCCAATTTGCAGGTATTGCAACGCCGTTTTCATCGACAGTTTGAAGACCTCTGACCATTCTCAGTATTTCATCCATGTTCCTGCCAAGTTCCTGGGGATAATAAATCATGGCCCTCATAATTCCCTGCGGGTCAACGGCAAATACTGCCCTGACCGTATTTGTTCCCTTGCTGGAATGAATAAGCCCCAGTATCTTAGCAACTCTTCCTGTGTCGTCTGCAATTATTGGAAACTTTATCTCCTCGTTCAGGTTCTCCTTTATCCATTCCACCCATTTAATGTGGCTGAAAACCTGGTCAATGCTTAGTCCAATAAGCTCACAGTCGAGTTTTTTAAACTCCTCGAACCGTCTTTGAAAAGCCACGAACTCTGTCGTGCACACCGGCGTAAAATCTGCAGGATGACTGAACAGGACAAACCATTTGCCCTTGTACTCATCTGGCAGTTTCTTTCTTCCATGTGTTGTTTGTACTTCCATATCCGGAAATTTTTCCCCAATCAGGGGCATACTTATTTTTTCTTCCATTTTATACATTCCTCCTATTTTATTTCAAACTTTAGACCTTTAGCTACGGATTGCCCTAACTCCGAGTCAGCCTTCGTCAGGTTATCAATCACCCGTTGCTGAATCAGTTTGTCTATGTGCGTAAGATCCGCAATAAGGTTGTCTACCAGATGTTCCTGGTCCATTTTGCTAAAGGAGCGATATTTCTCTCCTGCCTGCCCAAAATCATCCGTTATGCCAATCTTACGCCGAGTTAATTCACCCTCTGCGCGATATACACGAAATATACCCGCCGGAGCCTCCATGGGCATACCACCAGCTAAGCTATTGGGTTCGTAATTGACCGGCCCACTGAAACTTCCGGACTGCATGGCTCCATCGCGCTGATTGTTGTCGACTGGTACCAAAGGGCGGTTGATGGAAAGTTGCAGGTAGTTCGCTCCTAATCGATAGCGCTGAGTATCATTATAGGAAAATGTTCGACCCTGGAGCAACTTGTCACCAGAAAACTCGATCCCGGGAACGGTTGTGGCTGGACAAAAAGCCGCCTGCTCCACTTCGGCGAAGAAGTTTTCGGGATTGCGATTGAGCACCATTTTACCTACCGGAATCAGCGAAAATTTGTCCTCAGGCCATGTTTTTGTTGCGTCGAGTGGATCAAAATTTTGTTTCAATTCGTCAGCAATATCCATCAACTGGACATTGAGTTCGTACTCAACCTCTTCGCCGCTGGCGATCGTATCCCAAAGATCACGAGTAAGGTAATCGGGGTCGTCACCAGCCAACCGTGCTGCTTCATGACGGTCATGGTTGTGCACACCCAATTTTGGTTTCCAGTGGTATTTCACATACATCGCCTTTCCTTCGGCGTTCACCCACACATAGGTATTGACACCAAAACCTTCCTGCATCTGATATCTTTTTGGCGTCCCTCTATCGGAAAAAAGCCAGGTAATCATGTGGGTTGATTCCGGCGTTAAAGATATAAAATCCCAAAAGCGGTTATGCGCGGAAGAGGCAGAGGGAATATTGCTATCCGGTGCGCCCTTGAAGGCATGAACCATATCCGGGAACTTGATGGCGTCCCGGATGAAAAAGACGGGCAGGTTGTTCCCTACGAGATCGTAGTTTCCCTCCTCAGTGTAAAACTTGACAGCAAATCCACGGGGATCACGCACAGTATCAGCAGATCCACGTCCACCCGTTACAGTTGAAAATCTAACAAATACAGGAGTCTTTTTATCCGGATCCTGAAGGAACTTCGCCTTAGTATAGGGTTCCATGCTCTTGTAAACCTGAAAGTAGCCGTGTGCCCCTGCTCCCTTGGCATGGACAACCCTTTCGGGAATACGCTCCCTATCAAAATGAGCCATCTTCTCGATAAACCGAACGTCTTGTAGCAACACCGGACCGCGTTCGCCAACGGTCAACGAGTTCTGGTTGTCCGTGATCGGGACACCTTGGTTTGTGGTCAAATATCTTTCTTTTTTTCCTTTCATGATGTCTCCGCCCTATTCCACCGCTATACAGTTTTGCCACACACCGTGGATGTTGCAATAGGCAATCGCACAGAACGCTTTAAAATCTCCAACAGACACCTGAAACCTGGTGTTTGGGTTGGTGTGGCCAGCTGCAAAAGCTGTTCTTCCAATACAAACCAACTGCCCATCCTTTTTTACTCCGTAGAGTTCTGCCCATGCAATGTGGTGCTCCATCGTGTTGGGATGCGGGACGTCTTTACCTACAACTACACGCACAACATCCACTCCTTCCATTCCTCGTCCCTTGCCAATTTCAAGATAAGGGACGTGCTTCTCTTTGCCTTCGGCTTCTGCTCCTTTTATCAAATTTCCAAATTCCATTTTTACATCTCCTCAACTTCTCTTTTACCCTTCTCCAGTTCCTCGACCTGCTCACTGTCTTTTTTTAAGAGCAGTGCCTGAAATTCACCCACATGTGTCTTCTCTTCTCTTGCTATATCTAAGAGAACTGCTTTGACTTCTTCCTGCTCAGCCATCGCCGCGAGCTGCTCGTACAAATTCACGGCATCCAGCTCTGCTATCATTCCAACACGCAATATCTCTTTATCTATATCCGCTTTACTTACCTTTTCCAAATCTATCGGTAATTCACTTAACATATTTTGTATCTTCTACTTTATTCCTTATCAGTTTTTCTATTACAGATTATTTTATACCCTATGACTTGACACGCCAGAACATGCAACGCTGAAAACATCAGATTAAAAGGTACCTGGACGGAAATCTTTTTTTGACAGGAGGTGCTTATCTTAACCTTGTCAATACTTGTTTATGGAGTCGATGTTCTTGAACGATGAGTATCAGCTTGATTATTTTAGTGATAATGGTTTTGTGAGAAAACAGTGTGTTTCCTGTGGTGGCTATTTCTGGACACGGGATTATGAACGTAAGACCTGTGGCGATGCACCATGCGATTCGTATGATTTTATTGGTGCGCCGGTGTTTAAAAAAGCTTTTTCAATCAGTGAGATGCGTGAGGCGTACCTCTCCTTTTTTGAAAAACGAGGTCACTCGCGGGTTGCACGTTATCCGGTTGTTGCACGCTGGCGGGACGATATTTACCTGACTATTGCATCAATTGCTGATTTTCAGCCTTTTGTAACATCTGGTCTTGTGCCGCCTCCTGCAAATCCTCTGACTATTTCGCAGCCGTGTATTCGATTAAGCGATCTCGATGCTGTTGGCCGGAGTGGCAGACATCTTACCACTTTTGAGATGATGGCGCATCATGCGTTTAACAGCAAGGATGATGAGATTTACTGGAAGGATACAACTGTTGAATATTGTGACACACTCTTGCGTGAGCTTGGGGCTGACCCTTTTGCTGTTACATATCGGGAGGAGCCGTGGGCTGGCGGCGGTAATGCAGGCCCGTGCCTGGAGGTGCTTGTCAGTGGGCTTGAGCTTGCAACACTTGTGTTTATGAATCTTCGCCAGACAAAGAACGGGGGAGTCACTATAAAGGGTGAGCGATACGAAAAGATGGATAATTATATTGTAGATACTGGTTATGGGCTTGAGCGTTTTGTGTGGGTATCCAATGGCGCACCAACGATATATGATGCAGTATTTCCGGATATTGTTGGCGAACTTATGAATCTTGCAGGAATTGAGCATTCGATCGATGATCACGAGTATGCGAGTATTTTTGCTGCTAATGCCAGATTTGCAGGTGTTATGGATATAAGTGGAAAGGCCAAGCTCAAAGAACTTAGAGCAAGAGTTGCAAAGAGTATTGGAATACCGGTTGAAAAGCTCCAATCAATCATGGAACCCGTTGAGTCCGTGTATGCTGTAATAGACCATACCCGCTGTCTCACCTTTATGCTTGGAGACGGTATCATTCCCTCTAACGTCAAGGCAGGATATCTTGCAAGGCTGGTTCTTCGACGGACTCTGCGCTTGATGAACAATCTTGAATTGAATCTTCCTATTTCCGAACTGGTAGACATGCAGATTCGGCACCTTCCGGAGTATCCGGAGTTCAAGGAACGATTTTGTACCGCCAGTGAAATACTCTCACTTGAAGAAGAAAAATACAGGGACACGCTTGGCCGCGGGAGGCGTCTGGTTACGAAAACAGCGCTTCATTTTAAAAAACATGGGTCATCCATACCACTGGATGAGCTCATTCAGCTTTATGACACTCACGGGATACCACCTGAAATATCAAAGGAGGCAGCAGCAGAGGTTGGTGTTGGAGTTGACCTACCAGACACGTTTTATTCCAGTGTTGCAGAGTCTCACATCAAAAGCGATAGTAAAGAAGCAGAAGTGTCCACCGATGTTATAAGAATGGAGCCAAGCAAAAAAATATACTACGAAAAACCAGCAGATTCGGTGTTTGAGGCAAACGTGGTAAAAGTTATTGAGAACAAAATCGTGCTCGATGGAACTCTTTTTTATCCGGAAGGTGGAGGCCAGCCAGCAGACCATGGAACAATTACTCTCGGAGACCATCTTGTAAACGTTGCGGATGTGCAGATAACAGACAATGTAATCTTTCACATTACCGATTCAGGCAACAGGGTAAAAATAAGAGAGGGAGACCATGTCGTTGGCAGAATCGACACTGCGCGTAGAGCTTCTCATTCTCGACACCACACTGCTACACACATCGTACATGATTCTGCTAAGAAAGTTCTGGGACAACACGTGTGGCAGACCGGTGCACAGAAAACTATTAACCGGGCGAGGCTTGACCTCACACACTACAAACGCATCACGCCTGAGGAACTGAAACAGATAGAACTACTGTCAAACAAAGTAGTGATTGCAAACCTTAAGGTTAAAAGCGTCTGGATGGACAGAGTAAAAGCAGAGCAGCAGTTTGGTTTTACACTGTACCAAGGCGGAGTTCCGCCAGGTCGTGAAATAAGAATACTGCGAGTTGGTGACGATGTGGAAGCCTGCGGAGGCACACACGTACAATACACAGGAGACATCGGGCAGATTAAAATTATTCACACAGAACGCATACAGGACGGGGTGGAACGAATCGAGTTTGCGGCAGGAGATTCTGCCGTAAAACAAACACAAGAACGCGAAGAACTGCTCTACAATGCAAGCAGTGCTCTTCGGATAACGCCAGAACACCTGCCTGAAACAGTGAAGCGATTTTTTACAGAGTGGAAACAGCTTAAAAAAGAAGTGGAACGACTCCACAAGGAACTTGCAGAAGCCAGAGTAATAGCAGACCTAGCAAATGCCAGTAAAATTGGAAACATGAACGTCATCGCAAAAGAACTATCGAATGCAGACACTGACGAATTAATCAAAATAGCATCGGAATTTGCAAAACAACCAAACACGATAGCAGTGCTTGCGAGCAGGCACGATGGCGTTAAAATCGTGGCATCAGCAGGAAGCGAGGCTGTGAAATCGGGAATTGATGCCGGAAACATTGTACGAGAAATAAGTACCATAGTAGGAGGTGGGGGCGGCGGCAAACAAGATATCGCACAGGGCGGCGGTAAACACCCTGGAAAAATCGAAGATGCACTACAGGCAGGAGTCGAAATCATAAAAAAGATGCTGTTGTGATTGTATGTGTTTAGTGGAATAAAAACAACGAAACAGATGTGAGCAATCATGTTTTTCTTTGGACATCTTGGAATAACACTTGAAATCGCAGTGTTACTCTTCCGTTTATAGCCAAACACCTAATATTTAGGACTTTTGAATGTGTGGTGCAAATTTATTAATCCATGATTTAGTGTAACTTAATTTCTTTGAACATTCAAAGAACATCTTTGATATTACACGCTTCAAGGTATTTTGTGACCTGCATTCCCTGTTCATTTAACCAGATCTTTGCCCATTTATCCATATTCATTAATTAGGGAATAGTAATATACAAAAGTATCAGAGATGATCGAGTGCATGTAAGAAGAAAAAGAAATATTAGGTTAGGCTATACCCTATTTCGACGGAGTTAAGGTTGCTAAATATTTTGGCCAATTATCGATAGGATTAGAGGTAAAATTAATTATTGATTAGTAGGGGACTAACATCTGAAATGATCGACGCAGGCATCCGCTATAGAAATACAGTTATTTTATTCGTAGAGGATGTATAAATCCACTTTGAAGTATATGATCTGCAAGAACCAGCGACACCATTGCTTCTGCAACAGGTACAATACGGGGAAGTATTACCGGATCATGGCGTCCCTCTATCCTGATTTCTACTTCTTCCATTGTTTTGGCATTGACGGTTTGTTGAACTTTTGCAATAGACGGCGTTGGTTTTACTGCAATTCTACATACAATCGGTTCCCCAGTTGAAATTCCTCCAAGCATACCTCCTGCATGATTGGTTGAGGTGTGTATGCTACCGTCTTTGACTCTGAAAGGGTCATTCATCTCGCTGCCACGCATACTGGCACTTTTAAAACCTGCTCCAATCTCAATACTTTTAACAGCCCCAATACTCATCAGTGCACCCGCCAGGTCCGCATTCAGCTTATTGAACACTGGCTCACCAAGTCCTGCCGGCACATGAAGGGCAATAATCTCAACAACGCCACCAAGACTATCGCCATCAGCTTTAGCCAGCAATACTGCATCGTACATTGCTTTTGAAGTAGTAAGGTCAGCGCATCGCATCGGATTTTCCATGACATTAGAGCGAATCTCATCAACAGACACTTCCCCTGCCTTGATGTCGCCAAGCTCTGTTACATGTGCTAACACCTCAACACCTCGAACGCCAAGCAGTTTTTTTGCAATAGACCCGGCTGCTACACGACCAATCGTTTCACGTGCAGAAGCGCGCCCACCACCCCTGTAATCTCTGATGCCATACTTCTCCTGATATGTAAAATCCGCATGTCCGGGTCGCAAGAGATCAGCAATGCGTTCATACCTGGACGAATCAACGTCCTGGTTGTGCACGATCATCGATATTGGTGTGCCTGTTGTAACTCCCTTGAAAACACCTGAAAGTATTGTCACTCTATCAAACTCTGCCCTCTCAGTTGTAACATTACTCTGCCCGGGACGGCGGCGGTCAAGTTCTCTTTGAACGTCTTCCTCTAATAGTCCCAACCCAGCAGGACAGCCATCAACAACACAACCAACAGCAGTACCATGGCTCTCGCCCCATGTAGTAACCCTGAACATTTTTCCAAAAATATTTCCAGACATAGAATACACCTCGAATTTATAATATCTACATGAGTATTAAAAGTAGTTAGTCAGGTTAATTGTATTCGTTTATATCATCCAAACTACATGAGAATGGTTCGGGGTTTATAATTAAATACTTTGAAGACATTTTTGAATAATAAATAGGTGAATTTCGAATGAAAATACTTGTAACAGGCGGCGCTGGCTTTATCGGCTCAAATCTTGCAGAGGAGCTTGTAAAGAAGCATGAAGTAGTTATATTCGATGACCTGTCCACCGGAAGGGCAGCGAATGTTAAGAATCTTGATATGGAACTTGTGCAGGGCAGTATTACAGATATGGCTCTGCTGAAGGAGAATTTTATAGGCGTCGATTTTGTCTTTCATCAGGCAGCGCTTCCAAGCGTCCAGAGGAGCGTGGATAACCCTGTTCTTGCAAACGAGGTGAATGTGTGCGGGACCCTAAACGTGCTCGTTGCTGCAAGAGATGCTGGTGTTACGAAGGTGATTTATGCATCTTCGTCATCGGTTTATGGCGATACACCAACCCTCCCGAAGAGAGAAGATATGAAACCGGATCCAAGATCTCCTTATGCCGTAGCGAAACTTACGGGTGAGTATTACTGCGGGGTTTTTAACGAGATTTACGGCTTGAAAACGGTTGCTCTCAGGTATTTCAATGTCTATGGTCCAAGACAAGATCCATCATCCGATTATGCGGCTGTGATACCAAAATTCGTGAATCGAGTCCTGTCTGACAGGGGACCGATCATATATGGAGATGGCGAGCAAACCCGTGACTTCACGTTTGTGCGTGATGTGGTGCAGGCGAATGTGCGTGCAATGGAGTCAAACGCAACGGGCGTGTTTAATGTGGCAGCAGGGCAGCGGATCAGCGTCAATGATCTCGCGGACATGGTTATGGCGATTACTGGAAAGCGCGTTGATTGTGTGCACGAGGAGTCAAGAGCCGGGGATGTGCGGGATTCGCTCGGCGATATCTCAAGGGCACACAATGGTTTTGGGTATGTGCCGCGGTATGGGATGACAGAAGGGCTCAATGAGACAATCGGGAGGTTCGAGAGGATGGGGTGAACATGGAAGATGCCACCGTTTGCATAGTCGGACTTGGATATGTGGACTGCCATTAGCAAAGGTATTTTCCAGACGTGTCCGGGTGATAGGATACGACGTGGACGGTGATAAGGTAGCAGAGCTAAACAATATGGATAGAGGCATGGAGTTTACAACAGATGCCCCCCGGATCAAAGGGGGGTCGACTCGGTCTCAGGCATTCGATATTCCTGACTCACAATATGGTGGGTGATTCTAATATTATGATTGCACTTGGCGACATGATCTTTAAATCAAGTTACCTGGACTTTTATGAGCAACACAGGAAAAACGGACCCTGTGCAGGCTCGGTTGGATTTAGAGAGGTCAACGAACCCCGGAAGTATGGAATTGTTGAATTGGAACTGCATCATCATGTATCAAACAGCTCGAGGAAAAGCCAAAGCACCCGACCTCAGACCTTAGAATATCAGGAGTGTATTTTGTACATGATAAACCGATGCTTTTTTGTTGTCTTTCATGGATGCTTGAAAACAACATCAAGACGCGTGGTGAGTACTATACGTCTTAAATGTTTAGTTCGTGACTATAATTAGACCCTATATAAAATAAGTTTCCGGGCAGCGATTCGGTCAGTATTTTATAGAGTCCGGTATCACTTCGTGATAGATAAGAGGAACACTGTCGAATTTTCTATTGATAGTGCCAAATCCTTGAATTTCACTGCAGAACACAACAGAGATCAAAAGAGGCACAAGAAAGCCTGAACAATGGTTGAAATGGTCTTAAAACTCTGCGTACTCTTGCACTTTCAGCAGTGGTAAAACACTTGGATTTTAGATAGTGCCAAGAGGGAATGGGTATTTCGTCGTTAGAAGGTTAGCGTAGGTATTTTATACGTTGTGGTTGGTGTAGTTACCGATGATTTGCAATGAGTATTAAACTTGGTTTTGTTGTTGCAGAGTTTAACAGGGATATTACTTACCAGATGGAGATTCTTGGCAATGAGCATGCAAGGTTTCTTGGCGCTGAGGTGATAGAAACGGTGTTAGTCCCTGGAGTGTATGATATGCCAATTGCAATTAAAAAACTTCTTGAAAGTGGCAGGGTCGATGCAGTGGTCACACTCGGGTGCGTGATTGAAGGTGCTACCGGACATGATGAAGTAGTGGTTCAGCATGCAGCCCGCAAGATCACAGATCTTTCTCTGGAGTACAACAAGCCAGTAACTCTTGGCATTTCAGGACCAGGAATGACTCGCATGGAAGCACACGAACGGATCGACTATGGAAAGCGTGCAGTGGAAGCGGCAGTAAAACTTGTCCAACGTTTGTGCAGGGAATAAATATGGTATCAAGACGTGTTGGAAGCGTCAGCGAGTCTGCCACACTACATATTACCGAGATTGCAAACAAGCTTCGCCAAAGCGGCGTAGATGTTATAAATTTTAGCCTTGGAGAGCCGGATTTTAACACACCACCACATATTTGTAAAGCTGCCAAGAATGCCCTGGATGCTGGGGAGACTCATTACACGCCAGCAGCCGGGATTTTAGGGCTTAGAAAGGTGATTGCTGGAAAGATTGTAAGCGAGAACCATATTCAGATAGAGCCTTCTAATGTTGTTGTAACTCCGGGCGCAAAGCAAGCAATCTTCGAAACTCTCTTTACCGTGCTTGATTCCGGTGATGAGGCAATCTTATTCGACCCTGCATGGGTGTCTTACGATGCGTGTGTCAGGCTCGCGGGCGCCAGAAGCGCATGGCTGCCAACAAATGCATCAGATGGTTTCATTCCGGAGAACATCAGTGAGTATGTTTCTCCAAAGACCAGACTGATCATAGTAAACACCCCCTGCAATCCCACTGGTGCTGTGTATGATAAAAAGGTACTCTCTGAGATTGCTGATGTCGCTATAGATCATAATCTGCTGGTCTTATCGGATGAAATATATGAGAAAATTATATATAATAAAAAACATGAAAGTCTTGCAAGTTTTCCTGGCATGAAGGAGCGTACAATTACAATTAATGGTTTTTCAAAGGCTTATGCTATGACTGGATGGCGTCTTGGGTATCTTGCAGCACCAACTGAACTTGTGAAACAGATATTAAAAGTGCATTCTCATTCGGTAAGTAGTGCTACAAGCTTTGCCCAGCACGCTGGAATTATAGCTCTCACAGCAGATCAGCAGTGTGTTTCTGATATGACTGCTGAATTTAAAATACGCAGGGATTTGCTAATTAAAGGTCTTAACAAAATTGGTCTTAAAACTTCAACGCCAGATGGCGCTTTTTATGCCTTTGCAAGTGTTAGCGAATATGGTAGTGGCGATGAGATTGCTGAGCTCCTGCTCACACAGGCTCATGTAGCAGTTGCACCGGGCAGTGCTTTTGGCAGCAGGAAGGATTATATTCGAATCTCTTATGCCACCTCACAGGAACGAATAAAAGAAGCACTGCTGCGTATGGAAAAAGCTCTTTTGTCGAAGTGATTTAAATGGATTTGGAAGTCGGAGATACCGTTAAGGTAGTGCGTAAAAATTCTGTTTATGAAGGTGTGTTGATGCCGACAACAACAAAAAACACAGTCATAAAACTTGATAATGGTTATAACGTGGGATTTGACACCGGGAAAATACAAATCGAACTCTTAAAAAAAGCTAACGCTTCAAAAAGTAAAAAAGAGACGCCCCGGGGTCAAAAACAAAATCTCCCACTGGTATCTATTCTCTCTACAGGTGGAACAATCGCAAGCAGGGTGGATTATCGCACCGGTGCTGTTACCAGCCAGTTCACAGCAGAAGACATACTTAATGCAATCCCGGAACTCTCAGAGATTGCAAGGTACAACTCAAGTGCGATATACACTATTCTAAGCGAAAACATGCATCCGGATAACTGGATCAAACTTGCACAGGCAGTGCACGAAGAGATAAAAAACGGTGCGGAAGGAATAATCATCACACACGGCACAGACACAATGGCGTACACAGCAGCAGCCCTTTCTTTTATGATTCAAACACCAGTACCAATTGTACTTGTTGGAAGCCAGCGAAGTGCTGACCGTCCAAGTAGCGATAACGCGATGAATGCTATATGCGCTTCCGCGGTTGCAACAAGCGATATTGCAGAAGTGTGTGTTGTCATGCATGCTACAACCTCTGATGACTTCTGCCACATACACCGTGGAGTCAAGGTTAGAAAGATGCACACATCACGTAGAGATGCCTTCAAATCTGTTAATACGTTACCTATTGGCAGAGTAAACTATAAAGATCGATCAATTACCACCTTCACAACGTATAAAAAACGTGGAGAGAGTGAGCTCTCTCTCAAAGCATCACTTGATCCGGAGGTGGCACTCATCAAATACACTGCCGGTGCAAGCCCTGAAATAATAGACCTTTACATAAATGCAGGCTACAGGGGCATAGTTATTGAGGGAACCGGACTGGGACATGTGTCAAGCACGTGGATACCTACGATAAAAAGAGCAACAGGTAACGGTGTACCAGTTGTGATTACCTCGCAGTGTCTCAATGGGCGAGTGTGTGATCGTGTATATGATACAGGACGGGATATGCTTAAAGCAGGTGTAATCGAAGGGGAAGACATGCTGCCAGAAGTTGCACTTGTCAAACTTATGTGGACACTTGGACAAACACAAGATTATGAAAAAATCTGCAAGATTATGATCGAAAACCTTGCAGGAGAGATTACACCATGCACAACCACCAGTTTTCAGGCATAGTTAGTGTCATCTGCGAAAAAAATTGCTTGCCGAAACTTTCACTATCTATACTAACGGCTTTGGCTGCTTCTCTCCAGTGAGACTTGGCAGTTTTTCTGTGTTTAGAAGGAGTGGTTTCTCAATATCCTTGGCTCGCTCCAACAACAGTTCTTTTCCAATTTGTGTGAAGGCAAATATCGGGACAGATGTGCCGCTTTGCATAATAGGTCCCCGTTCCTGTGAGAAATGACGCATCCATCTGGAAGCGCACACGGTAGTTAAATCTACCAGTTTAACAAATTCTTCTGCATCTTCAGGTAACATGCCAGTTGTGTGCACCCCAAATACCACTACTGTAACTCCTGGATGTTTTGCCTCTATTTCACGGATTTTCCTTGCAGTACTATGATCTGCAACTGTTACTCCTATTTTCTTGTATCCAAGTGTTATGGCTTTTTCAACTCCCGCTGCCATATCGAGTGCTGCTGTTGAAGGATCAAGTACGATGCTTCCTGCTTCTTCAACTCGCTTGATGAGCTTTGGTATAGGAGTTGTTTCGACAAGTCCTGATATCCTTGCCCCAATACCTTGCACAAGTACTGGACTAAAGGCAATTATAGTGCCAAGACCTTCCCCTGCAACAACAGCACAATCCAGCAGTTTGCGATTGAGGGCTGTTTGAAATACTTCAGAAGCTCCGAATCCCACGAAAGTTTCCATTTCAATCTTCCGATCCTCTGTGAATAGTCCAAAGTCAGCAATCCTGAACTCTGCATTTTCTCTTACAGTCTCTGCTGTGAGCCTGGTGTAACCTCTCGCTTTTTCAAAGATTGGACAGTATTCAGTAACAGGCTCGCCAACTTCCACTACTTTTCCATTTTCTACTACTACTCGCGTTTTTCCGAGCATTTCCATAACATGTCTATCTTTTAACATAAATGATCCACCTTGATATTCAACAATCCAATATAAGGTATTTAATATGTTCTGTTTTTTGTCAGAATATGAACAGTTCAAAAGATTGATTAAAATAACAAACTTTATACATTATGGCACATGACACAAGTCTGATAGATTTATAGATTTTATATAAATTTATAGATTTTGAGAGGTTTTGAAAAATGAACATTGTAAAAAATGTATTAGTCCTGCTTATTGCAGGAGTGCTATCAGTGTCATTTGTATGTACATCGATAGCAGAAGAGGCTACGACTGATTTCGGTGGCTGTGAAATGTGCCATCCAGATGTTGCCGAGAATTTTTCGACTTCGCTTCATTACACTGGTGCAGGGATGAAAGACGAGTATACAAAGTATGCGGCAAAAGAGTTTGGAATTGACATGGATGAATATTATTCAACATGGAACTGCGCTAAATGTCATGCCGCAACCTGTGACAAGTGCCATGTGGGATATGAAGCTAAGATGGGACATGGCGACCAAACTCAAGAGATAACGATAGATACTTGTGACCCATGCCACTACAAAAAGCAAACCTCAACCTTTGTAGGAGATATGCCAGTGCATAAGAGCAAGGCACCTCATGCTGATATTCACTATGAGAAGGGTTTAATATGCACAGACTGCCATGGTGCGGCTGATCTGCACGGTGATGGAAATACATACGCAAGTCAGCTCGAGGCAGTTAAAACAACGTGTGAAGACTGTCACAACAGCCCGGGAAAGACCGTCAAGGGTATGACAGTAACGCAGTATCCAGATGATGTTGGTGCGCACGCTATGCATAAAGATAAACTTGACTGCACTGCATGTCACACCGGATGGTCACTAACCTGCACAGACTGCCATTTAGACACAAGGGAAGGTACTCAGTTTGCAACTGATGAGTTCTATCTTGGTGTGGCTTCTGATGGAAAGATAAAACCGTTCATGAAGATGGAGACTATGTATAACAATACTACACATGTAGGATACGGTGAATGGTTCTCACACACGGTAACAGATAAGGCAAAAAATTGTTCGTTCTGTCACGAAAATCCGGAAGTGTTCTGTGAAGGCTGTGAAGATGAGATACTTGGAAAAGGAGGCTCATTCATCCCTCAAGAGAAGATTGATCAGTTAACCAGTATGTTACCACCAGGAACTGAAAATCCCCCTCCAGCAGAAGAGAAAACAACAGCAGAAGAAACTCCAGGATCTCCGGGATTTGGAATTATAACTGCGTCTCTTGGACTCTTCCTGGTAATGTTCTATCTTGCAAAGAGACGATAGGGTCTCTTTAACCTCTTTTTTTTCTTTTATTTTTGTATATTTATGGATGACGTGAAGCACTATTGTATCTCCTAACAAAAATAATAAAAAGTTCCAAAAAAATAACAAACTTTATACAATAGTATACATAACAGTGGTTCACAGCTTTGAAGAGGATTTAAAAAATGAACATTGTAAAGAATTTATTAGTTCTTCTCTTTGTAGGAGTATTATTAGTATCATTGGTATGTACGTCGACAGCAGAAGAAGTTGTTACTGACTTAAGCAGTTGTAATGGTGTTGGATGCCACCAAAACATCGAAGATATTGCTGCTAATTTTGAGACGTCTCTGCACCATACCAATGAAGGGATGTTTTTGGAATGGCAAAAAGGAGCAGGAAATTTTTGTGAGCTTGATGCCACGGAATACTTTGAAGAGAAAAACTGCTTTAGTTGCCATATAGAATCATGTGATCAATGTCATAAAGACTTTATATCTTATCCCTATTCACCAGAACACTTGAAAAAGCCAGGGATGGAGATATGCGATGAATGCCATGGTGAAAAAAGAGTATCTTCGCACTTTATGGGAGATATGGCTAATCACAAAGAAGAGGTGAAAAAAGGTCCTAATGCGGACATTCATTATGAGATTGGAATGACCTGTATGGATTGTCACACATCGTCAGAGATTCATGGTGATGGCATGAAGTACAGCACCGAGTTGTCAGCAGTTAAGGTGCAGTGTGAAGATTGTCACGATAATATAACAGATATAGCTGCACATACCATACATGAAAAAAGCCTTGGTTGTACTGCATGCCATACCGGTTGGTATCAAAACGGCATAAATTACCACGTTGATACCATAAAGCTTGAAGGTGCAACAATAGGGGAATTCAATCTTGGGGTAGGTGCTGATGGAAAAATTAGGCCATTCTATCACATGACTGCTGTTTGTTCCAACAATAAGACTCACTCCGTATATTTTGAGTTCATGCCCCACACTATAACAAAAGAGGCAAAAGATTGTGCATTCTGCCATAACAGTAAGGAAGTGCTCTGCGAGGGTTGTGAGGGTCAGATCATTGGGCCTGGTGGAGAATTTATCTCTCAAAATACAATTGATAGAATATATGGTATGATTCCGGAAGAAACTCCGGAAGAAACTCCAGCAGCAGCAGCAGTTGAAGAAGTTGCAGGATTTGGGTTTGTTCCTGCACTTCTTGGACTCTTCCTGGTAATGTTCTATCTTGCAAAGAGACGATAAGGTCTCTTTAACCTCTTTTTTTTCTTTTACTTTTTTTGTATTTATTTCGAGACTTAAGTGCTGCGTAACCAGGACGAATGAATAAGGAATAAGTATTATCAAAAGTCTTATGTGATCGCTGATTATTTAGGAATTAAATGAAACTGCTTGGCTCTATTGATACACCGCTTGTTGTAGCTGCAATCAGCGGTAATGTCATTAATAATGCTGCTCTTGCATCAGAGCTTGGTGCTGACGTGGTAGAGATACGTCTGGATTTATTAGATTCTACCAGCAATATTTATGACAATATCTCTTATATAACAGAAAACTTTAGTCTTCCGGTTATTATAACTAACCGACTGGCAGAGGAAAGTGGTGGCTGGAAAGGAAGTGAATTAAAGCGGGTTGAGCTTTTAACGACCTTGATGCCATTATCAGATGCCGTTGATATAGAGCTTAAAGCACCACTTCGTGATGTGGTGATCAATAAAGCAAAAGAATTGGATAAGATTGTTATTGTTTCAGCACACGACTTTGTTGAAACCAAACCACCTGCCGAGTTAGCCAGTATACTCAAAGAAGAGCGTCGTGCCGGTGGTGATATCTCAAAACTTGCCGTTACCCCGCACTCTTCACAGGATGTGTTGAATCTGCTGCAGGCTGGCGTTGCTTCTCGTCATCCGGTGTGTACGATTGCCATGGGTGAACTTGGCAAGCACACACGTATTATCGCTGGCTTGTATGGGTCAGTCTTAACTTATGCTTCTGTTGAAGAAACTACTGCACCAGGTCAACTACGTGTGAATACAGTCAAGAAACTGATAAAACTCTTCTACCAGAAAAAGAGTTGATTTTGTTCAACCTGCTATGTTGATGAGATCTTACTACTCTCTTCGCAGTGCTTCAACAGGGTCAAGCCTTGCTGCCTTGTTTGCCGGGTAGACACCTGCTACTGTTGTTGTGATCATTCCAAATGCTAAGCCGATCGCAAGTGAGGTCAAGGATACTTTGAGTGGAAAGTCGCCGAGTGTTGATATTAAGATTGAAATTGTTGCGCCGATTGTAATTCCGATGAGACCGCTTACGAGCCCAAGTAGTCCTGATTCAAGCATGAAAAGCATCTGGATGTCTCCACGGGTTGCGCCAACTGCTTTCATCACGCCTATCTCTTTGATTCTCTCGTGGACTGTCAGCATCATTACATTGACTATGCCGATTCCCCCAACAACAAGTGATATTGCGCCAATTCCTCCAAGCCCGTATTTGATCATTGTAAGTACTTTCTCTATTCCTTCGAGGATGGATTTCATCATGAAGACTGTGTATGCTTCGTCTTTATGAAGCCTTTCGATTGAGTCTTCCAGTTTTTCTGCCGTAGCCTCTATCTGGTTCTGGTCTTCTACTGTGACAAGAATATGGGAGTAAGAATATTTTGTTACGTCGAGGAGTTCTTTTAGCGCCTGGTGTGTGGTAATAATTTCCATGTTTGTGTTACCGCCAAATGCTGATATTTGCTCTTTTTCTTCAAGTATTCCAACGATTGTGAATTCCTTTTCTATGTCGTTATTCCTGTTTGTAAGAGTCATTCGCATTCCAGGGTTCAGTGTTACCTTGAACATCTTGTTAGCGATGTCGCTTCCTATTACGATTGCGCTCCTGTCAGAGTCTGTGAGAAAACGCCCCTTGTCTACCAGTTCTAATAGATCTGGTTCTTTTGTAGCAGTAATTGCGGTTATTGATATTGAACGTTCTTCGTTTCTGAATTCTGCAAGCATGCTACCGCCATTTCTTGCCGAGACGGTTTTAACGCCAGGGACGTTTTCGAGTGCGTGCACATCTTTGTCATCAAGTTCTGCTGGTTTTTTATAAACAAATCTTCCAGTCCTGGGACCAGGGGTGTCGGGCAAACCACCGGGAAATACAGTGATCACGTCAAGGTCTGCTTCACCGAATGCCTCGCCCACGCCCTCCTGAAGCCCTTCTCCTACCGAGAGCATGACAACGATTGCAATGACGCCGATTATTATGCCAAGGCTTGACATGATGGTTTTGAACTTGTTGCTCTTAAAGCTGATTGAGACCTGTTCGAGCGCATCAATCAGCTTCACTCTACTTTCGCTCTCCTGTGTCTCATGAGTATGAAGAATCCTGAGACAATAATAATTACGGCTGCAAGGATTGCAATAACAGTCAGGTTCAGTGGCGATTCTTCTTTCTGAGAGCGATTGCTCGTTGAATCTTTGAGTGCTACAGTCAGTGCATCTACTTCATGCCAGTTGTTCCCGTTTTTGAATCTGAGATTGAAGTTGACATCTGTTAGATTATCTTCTGGTTTCATGTCAAACTTGACCGTGAAAAGTTCATCAGATTCCATTGTGCCGATGAAATATTCAGCAGGCTCAAAGGTTGCATTGCCTGATGGAATCACAGAGACAGCATTTACAGTATTTGGTCTATTGTTTGCAACACTGAGTATAATTCTGCTGGGGTTTAACTCCGGAGTCTCTGAAAGTACAGCGTCAATACTTGAGGAGTCAACAGTTACAGGTATTTTCAGGTTCAGGCTGTAGAGTCTGGCACTGCCCTCGAGATTGAAGCCAATAAAATACGTGCCATCTGGCGTGTTGTTCTTGACTTGTATCGTGAATGGGAGTTCCACTGAGTCCCCGGGTCCTATCATGCCAACGTTGTGGTATGGCTCGTTTGTCACTTTTATTATCCCATCGTCTCCTGAAAGTTCTGCTGACTGTATCTGGGCATTCATGCTGTAGTCTGTCCCGTCCATTTTAATCGTGTACTGTGAGGCACTGTTCGTAAGTTTTAGTGTTAGAATAGCT
>RXIJ01000029.1 GCA_004212095.1 Methanosarcinales archaeon
GCAAGAGAAACTCAGGTGACATAGTCAAGTTTGGGCATGACAGAAACGGCAAACAGCGATTTAAGTGTAAAACATGCGGTGGTGTCTTCGTAGAGACCAAAAACACTATTTTTTACAATAGCAAGTTATAAGAGGACCAAATTATCTTAATCTGCAAATTATGCTGGTCGAGAAAAATGGAATAAGAGCCATTGAACGCATAACTGTGATACATCGCGACACGATATCAGATGTTGTAAAAGACACAAACTGACTTTTTAATAAAGGATCTTGAACTTACTGGAGTTCAGGTGGCTGAAATGTGGTCTTTCATAAAAAAACAAAAAAACGTTGACGAAGGAAATGATTACACAGATAAACATGGCGATTACTAGATCTACATAGCAAAGAATGCAGATATAAAACTCCATCCGGCACACAGCACTGGTAAAAGGGTGCAGGAAACAGCAAATGAGCTAATGAAAACAGTAAAAGATACACTCCCCCAACAAATCATTATTTGTGAGTTACCTTAAATGAAACACGTGAACGTGACAATAACAATCCTGGAAGAGTTAACAAATAACAGACTATTCCAGGCACAATTTTTCTGTTAAGTACCAATAGAGTTTGCGATGGTCTTTTACTATGATGTCTGCACACGTCAAGTACTGTGCATCGAGAGTGGTTGTTATTGCAATGCAGAAACTTCCCGCTCTTTTGGCAGCAGCAACCCCCCGCGGTGCATTTTCAACCACCATGCACTCAGAAGCTTCCAGTTGCAGTTGATCAATTGCAAGAAGATACGCATCCGGGGATGGTTTGCAGTTTATCACATCATCTCCTGTTACTATTGTCTCAAAGGTATTGGCGCCAAAACATCTGTTTATTATCCCATGCACTGTCGAACTGTTTGAACCTGACGCCACTGCTAATCTGAAACCATTGGACTTTAGTGTAGACAAAATAATTCCCACTTTGTCAAATATTGCAGGCGCGTACAGGGAGTTGAACATTTTAATCTTTTGTGAGGACAAATCACTTATAATTTCTTCGCCGCATTCTCTTTTATTCCTGTCAAGTATTACTTCTATGATGCCGCTGTGGTTTGAGCCCTCAAGCAGGTATATATCCATCAGATCTATGTGAATACCTATTCCATAGAAAATTTTTTGCCATGCTGTGGCGTGGGCTGGCATACTGTCTGAAAGCACGCCATCCATATCAAAAATCACTGCCTTTATGGTCATTTTGCGAGTTCCTATAATTTTATTCTCATAATTTCAAGATAGGTGATGCTGTCACCACTTATTACTGCGTATATGATGTGTTTTCTCACGCTGTGTGCAAGCCGTGAAGCCCTGCTGAAATCAGAGAGCGAGAACTGGTGAGAACTTGGTATCGAGTGAACAAGATACTCTGCGTGTGTTGTTTTGTCTTCCCTGTTATATTTTACATACACCCTGAAGTGAGCTCCGAATTTAAAGCCTGTTTTCGGTACGAGGTTCCTCTGTCTTAAATCTTCATAAGTTCTGTATTTTAGTTGGAAGTCTGGCTCAATTGTGCCTGCAAGCGTTATGAACTCGCTGTGGGTGATCGGTTCATTGTTTGCATGCTGCAGTCTGATGACATGTTCTTTTAACAGGTAAGCAGTCTCTACAAGTGATAATTGAAGGTGTGTTTTGTCAAGGAATTTTCCGTAAAATCCCTGTTGATGGAGCTGACTCGAGGTTTTACTGTTCCATATAATTGTTCGATCTCCAAGAAATGTCGCTTCTTCTTCAAGCTGTGGCAAACCGGTTGTTGTAACTTCACCCAAGACCGATTTTTTAAGTTCGTAGAAGGTTATATCACCCTCTTCATCTACAATTGCTAATACGACTCGCTTTTTCAGGTTGTTTGCTGTTTCAACGCATTCGATTAATTCATGCACTGGCGTTATTTTTCGCTCAGAGAGAATGTGCAGAAGATATTTGGATGGTGTTTTGCCAGGGTGCCCGCCTCGTGGGTAAACTCTGAAATCCATCACCGACGGCTGCACATAATAACCTCTCTCTCGAAGGTCTTCATACACGATGTATTTTACTTCAAAATTTTTATCGTTAGACGATGCTAATTTAAAAAAGTCAACAAAGTCCAGTTTTTTCGTTCCGGAAACGATCTCGATTTTTTGTTTATGCAGCAGGTATGCCGCCTCCGATAATGTTAACTTGATACCCTGTTTTACTATCCTTCCATAAAAACTCTGGTTATGTATCTCTTCAATAAAATCACTCGGTAGTATCACTGATTCTGTTTTCAGTTGTCCTTGAATCTCATGCATTGTAATCTTTGGATATATTTATTCTATTATGTATATGCTTTGGAGCGTTAACACGTTTTCCCCCAAGCTGCATATCGGTCGAGTTTCATATAAGTTAGATTTTTTTCATTATATAAAAAATTAAAATTAATAATATTAATGTAGAGGCTGCCAGTATATATGGAGGTGTTGATGAAGGACTATCAACGATAGTAGTATCAGTTGGCACCGGTGTTGCGTTTAAAAATGCCGGGGCGCTTGCAGGCAGTGTTGGATCAACATACTGGATTACAGGTGATAATGTCACAAGATATCCCGAAGGATTGACATAAATACCTTCTATCACAATATAAAAAATAGTCATACTTTCATTATTTATATTTTGATTATATATAAAAACTGAGCCACTGTTGACAATACTATCTTTTACAGATACATTACCATGTGACAGATCAAGCCATGCATAATCATCATGCACATCCCTTAAAGTCATGCTGTACCCCTGGTGAAAGTTCCAGGTCTCACCTGCTCTTAAAAAGATACCGGAATCGTGTACCAGAATTTCAGATTCATTCTCTATCGTCTTGCTTGAATTAGTCCCACTTGATATTACAACACATAGAAAAAATATGATCAATAATATGATGTAACCTGCTACTGCCCTTCGCATAACAACCCTCTATATGAAATGCATGGTTTTGTTTATTTATTGCACAACTCTCGATTACTGCGTAATCGAGTGCTGGGTTCATTTTGTCGAGACTATTTTTATAACATCCCTATTTTTTAATTGATGCTTGTCAGATATTCGCATCTTGCTTTTGGCATCAATTCCAAACAGGAAACTCTCGCCAATATCAGTGTGCACCATGTAGGCAAGCTCTCTTGCAGTACAATTACTACCAGCCACAAAAGCATCCGGAAGCACTTTCCCATTCTTATCTGAGTATTTGTTCTCATCTTCCACCGGATATACTACGATTTGATCAAGAACATCAAAGACTGCATTATTAATACATTCCTGTACTCCAGTTCCGTTATTTTGTCTAATGAATTTTTTTAACTGTTCGAGTCCTTTTTCCTGTGCTTTATTCAGGTTTGTGCTATTTATTGTAAAATCTTTATCCCCGGGAAGATATGTAATGACCTCTTTTTTGGCTGCCATTCGTAAGGCAAGTTCTGCTGCACTGCTAACAAAGAACACCCGAGAGTCCACATCCTCTAGTTGTTTTATATTCTCTTCTGGTGCAACATCTGTTTTGTTGGCAGCTATTATTATCGGTTTGTTTACCTTTCGAATCTCTGTAATTAGCTTTTTAAGTTCATCATCGCTCCAGTTGCCAGGTTTATTTACTTGAATGTCCAGCCTTAATAAAGCGGCTTTGACCTGCCGATCATTAACTTTAATACCACCGAGCTGTTCTGCGATGGCCTGTTCTATGGAAAGGTTTTCTATCTCTGTCTTTCTTGATATGCGATACCAGTTGCGATGTAGAATATTAAATATCCACATATCGATTTCCCGCTCCAAGAATGTGATATCTTCAACAGGATTATGTCCTCCAATATTAATAGGGTTGCCAACTATATCGGTTCCGCCACTTGCATCAACAACGTGGATAATCAGGTCAACACGGCTTAACTCGTCTAAGAATTCGTTTCCAAGTCCCTTCCCAAGATGGGCATCTGGCACCAGTCCTGCCACATCAACGAGTTGTACGGGAACAAATCTTATGCCGTTTACACAAGAGGTACAATGCTGGATATGCAGCTTCTGGCATGGGCATTCGACACGCAGGTAAGCTATGCCATGGTTAGCGTCAATCGTTGTGAATGGATAGTTTGCTATCTCAACATCTGAAAGGGTGGCAGCCTTGAAAAAGGTGGATTTACCAGAGTTCGGTTTTCCAGCAAGAGCGATAGATATCATTACACTATTGTTGTGTTGTTCCAGGATTTAATGTTTGCCATTTTAGACCCAAAGACCTCCGGACTTCGTTTCGTTCAAATCTAGGGCACCAACAGGGCCAAAAGCCTCATGTGTTAGGGTGAGTGTGGACAGATGCGAAGGTCATTTACGTCTTAGAACACAAAGTGTAACATTGAGGGGTTTCTGATTTTCCTTTTATCCGCTGTTCAGCATAGTTATTTCATTGCAATTACCAGAATAGCTCTTTCTCTATCAATTTCATGTATCTGTTCAGATAAAACATATCGGGCTCTTGTTTGAGTGGTCGAACCCTAATTTCAAATTGGGGATCATTTGCATTATTGGCGTCAAACAAAACCAAACCCATCCCAAAAATCAAACATAAAGAATTCAGTTTTGAGATATCGCCTTGCGATGAATTTTTTGGTATTACGATGTACGATTTATGGCTAAATAGCTTGTATGAACAAGCCTGTCCAAATGCTGTAATTAACTCGCGAGTATTCGTTTTTATCTCCACCGAAACAATTTCAGTGGGTGCTACAACAATATCGCTTCTACGGGATTCACGCTTTCCTATCACGTCAGGTGTTCCCCATTTATCTCTAAATCGATTTCCCCCCAACGGTATTGCTTCGGTGCATTCTTCCAATTCATTGACAAGCCAATCTGCAAAAGGGCTGTAAAAATCCTCTTCTTTTATTTTTTCGATTTCTAGGAGATGTGTTTCCTCTTCTTCGCTGATTTCTTCCTCTCTAAATGCAACGTGACGAAAGAGCCCTCGTGCAGGTTTGTAGATCTCGTCAGGCACCAGTACATCTAACTGCCAAACCGTCCCATGGATCGTACCATTGGGAAACTCTGGAAATTCCTCGTGTATTTTTTTTCCAATGTCTGAGTAACGAACTCCGTTGGGATTTGATTTGAGAACCTCTATTACCTTTGATATAATTTTTCCTCTTCTTGTTGTCATATAGTCACCTTGCTTTGGTGATTGCGTCTAAACATTCTCAGTGCTATTTGAAGGTGTAGATCACATACAACAGGTTGTCCAACTCAAAAAGGCAAGGTTACAAGGTAACCGCTCAGAGTCGTATGCAAAACACTCATTCCGTAGGGCATTGGACATTCCATTTCTGTCCATCTTCACATTCTTCCAATTATCACCTTTTAACCTGCATTTCCTTGTTTTTTACTAATATATTTCTCCTATTCATTGTTTGGACGAAATTCACATACGCCCCTACCCGAAGCCGCTGTGTTGTTACCGCTTGTATCCTACCTTTTTTAAGAATTCTATGCGTTCTTTAATATGCTCGGCGGTTTCAATCCCTTTTGGGACTTCACCATCGATTACACCAAGAATGCCTCGTCCCTGCTCGCTTTGTGCCACAATGACCTCGAGTGGGTTCGCAGTGGCACAGAATATCCTGCACACTTCAGGCACGTTTTGAATCGTATTGAGTATGTTTATGGGATACGCATTTTTTAGAATTATTATGAAGCTGTGCCCACAGGCGATGTTTTGTGCATAACTAATTGCCAGCTTTTTTAACTCGTCATCGTTTCCATCGTATCTGATAAGGCAGGGACCACTTGCTTCGGAGAAGGCAAATCCAAATTTAGCCTGTGGCACAGTGCTTATGATTGCTTCGTAAATGTCTTCCACGCTTTTTATGAAATGAGACTGTCCGATTATCACATTCGCATCCTGTGGAATTTCTATTTTAACGGTTGATAGTTCCATATTATTTCACCTCTTGATTACTTGCACAACTCGGCTACTTCGTAGTCGAGAGTTACTAGTTTTCTGCAGAACGAAGTTGTGCAGTTTTTAAAGTTTCTTTGTGCATTCAAGTGTATGCTGTAACATCTGTTTTATGTTAAGATTTTCTTCGGCTTCAAGCACATCACTTATTTTGGCTGCGGTTGCCGGATGGTCAGGTACCACGCTGCATTCTTTGGCAGGTATTATTGAAGGTTCGTATGTCCCGATTCTTTGTGCGATTGCGATAATCTCTTTTTTATCCAGTCCAATTAATGGGTGGTAGATTGGGTAGTTAAAAGTATATATTTCGGTCATCATATTCTCTGATGTTTGTGATGCCACCTGCCCTAGTGACGAACCTGTAATAATGCCATACGCCCCCTCTTTTTTCATAATCTCGCCTGCAATCCGATACATCATGCGTCTGCACAGCACACACAACAACCTCTCTTTACATTTATCCAGAAAAGCTTCAAGGTGTTTACCATTCGCGGCTTCGTATACCTTGAGTTTCCTGGGAGACCATGCCTGTAGTGCTTTGACGCATTCCATCGCACGCTCTCGATTGCTTTCATCTGAAAACGGCTCATTATTGCAGTACACAAAAACAATCTCACACCCGCGCTTCATCATTAACCATGCTGCAACCGGCGAGTCGATCCCGCCCGAGATAAGGGCTACCATCTTCCCCTGTGTGCCGACAGGAAGTCCGCCCATGCCCTGGACAACTTCAGTGTGCACATAGGAATGGTGCTGGCGAACCTCAACAAAGATCTGTTTATCTGGCGAGGAAAGATTAACGTGTGCATGTTCACTCCCAACCTTTTCAATAACTGCACCACCACATTTCTGGGCTATGTCTATTGATGTAAATTCGTGGACTCCGGCACGCCGTGCGCGTATTGCAAAGCTTTCACCATGTCTGATGGTTTGTTCTCCAACCTTTGCAGCAAGCCTGGTGATGTCATCCAACCCGGACGTAGTTGTAACCGCCGGGCTCACCGAAACCACTCCCAGTACCTTAGAAGTAACGTCTACAGCAGCCTCATCTGTTGTATGAATAAAAATGCGCCCCTGGTCACGAGTAACTTCACTATAGTCTACATTGTTTAAGTTGAGCATCTTTTTTATATTGCTAATCAGGATATGTTCATATCGATTTCGAGTTCTCTGGCTTTTAAGAGCGATCTCACCATATCTAACAATTACAACATCCGGTTTTAGTTGCATCAAAGCTGGTTGTAATCAATTGTAACACATAAGGATTTCTACAAACAGCTTTAATAATACTTGTTACAAGTAAGATGTGGTGATTGTTTGTCAAGGACGGCTAAAATAACCCGTAAAACAAACGAAACAGATGTTATGGTTTATTTCTCTCTTGATGGTAATGGAACTGCTGATGTAGCTACAGGTATTGGTTTTTTTGACCATATACTTACCAGTTTTGCAGCACATGGGCGATTTGATCTAACAGTGAAGGCGTCCGGCGATCTTGAAGTGGACGAGCATCACACCATAGAGGATGTCGGGATTGTGCTTGGTTCTGCTATTCTTAAGAGCTTTGGAAATAAAAAGGGCATTGCACGGTTTGGTGAGGCTCGCATACCAATGGATGAAGCAATTGCATCGGCGGCAATCGATGTGAGTGGCCGAAGCTTTCTTGTTTATAGCTCTTCCTTTAAAACAAGTTTTGTTGGCAGTATGAACACACAGATGGTAGAGCATTTCTTTCTGTCGTTGGTATCGCATGCCGAAATCACACTTCATATCGAAGCTAAGGGGGATAATGACCATCACATTTGTGAAGCACTGTTTAAGGCATTTGGTGTAGCGCTTCGGCGAAGCTGTGTGATAGAAGGAGCCATTCTACCAAGTACGAAAGGGGTTATGTAGATATGAATAGTGAAGAGCATCTGTTGTTTGAGCGCATCGAACATGAACTGGAGTTACTTCAACGACACACGATTGTGTTACAAAAAGTAATTGATGGCATGCCAATTGGCATACGAAAAATAGCAGATGAGACCAACATTCCGGAGCATAAAATCCGCTATTCTCTGCGTGTTCTTGAACAGAAAGGAATGATAACTCCAACACAATACGGTGCAAGCCCTACAGAAAAAGCTATCAAATTCAAGCAGCAACTTGGTGAAAAAATAAAAAACATCACTGATCAACTGCAACGTCTTGAGTGAATAAAGACATGAAACCACATCAAGATTCGTTATTTCCACACACATTGGGTGTAGACACGAGACCACAGACACCTTCCCTCACAGTGGATATTATAATTTTCTATCACAATCAGATTGTCTTAATCAAACGAAAAAACCAACCATATCAAAATTGTTATGCTTTTCCAGGCGGGTTTGTTGAAATCGGTGAAACCGTGGAGCAAGCTGCCGTGCGTGAGGCAAAAGAGGAAACCGGACTTAATGTGACGCTTGTAAAACTGGTTGGTGTATACTCAGACCCAGGGCGCGATCCACGTGGCCATACCGTATCCATTACATATCTCGCAAAGGGAGCAGGTGAGCTAAAAGCTGCCACTGATGCAAAAGACGCTTCTACATTTGCACCGTGGCAGGTACCAGATAATCTTGCCTTTGACCATAACAAAATGCTTAAGGATGCAAAAAAAGAATATAAAACTACCCAAAAATTGAGTTGGGTAGATATATAGTCAAGGAGGTGGGCAAGCGAGCAAGTTAGGGGATGGAAGTGGGGGTTAGAGTATCGAAAAAAGAGCTTATCTTGCTCACTTGCATACTTTACTACAGCCTAATAATATATATATCTTTCGGTTTCATGTAGCTGTAAAGTTGTCAGGTGTTAGCACTGTTTCGACCTGGTTGTATATTCAGGTATAATGTCTACTGTTCTCAAGTTTGAACGCATAACGCATGAAAGGAATTAGAGTTCTGGCATAACACCCGGGGAGTTTACAGCCTCGATTTCATTATGAGATTAAAACTCATAAATCTCAGGTCCGTATGAACTAAAAATAATAACTCGTTTTGGTAATGTTGCCTCTGTTTTATCATACAATGACTGGTGAATAAGCGAGAGTTCCGTCTCTCTTTTTCTTCGTACAGTTTCCCTTTCACCCTCTTCATATTTTTTAGACATGTGTGTTCCTTTATTAAGCAGCATGCTTCTAAGGCATAAAGCAATAAGCATAATAATTTGCCTATCACTCCAGTTAATGCTGGATGAACCATTCTGGGCATAAACAAAACTGTTGTTGTTCAATTTTCCATAAAGCCACATATCCCCGTTTATATATCCTTTGGCATGTCGTAGAACCACATTTGCTTCAGGCAGTGTTTTAAAAACTTTTCTTCCCTCTTCTGCTGCCCACCGTGTAGAATAATTAATCATAAAATGCACAGTATGTTCCCTGTTTTTTGCAGTCATCTCTTCGAGCCGTTCAAGGTCTTCTCTTAGATCATAGTCAGTATCATCTGGCTTAATGTGGGTGTCATACTTGCCGATGGGTCTTAATCTTACATTATTGCTTTTAACGTACTCTCTGTACACTTCAACATGTCGCCGCATGCCTTCATATATCTCTTTATAATTTATTCTTTTTTTATGTCCTTCATGTATAACATTTATATAACTATTTTTTGCACCCAATACTTTTAGACAATGGACGAATCTCATCACAAAAAGTCCACCATCAAAATAAGCTTCAGATCCTTTGAGAGTGGTGGAAGTCCTGTTCCCATCAGTCATATCATATACAACCAACTGTTCCATGTTCTTTTTGGAGCCATCGACCCCAATGCTTGCACAGTAATTATCAAACATTGCGTGTATATCTTCATCTGCTGGCAGAGTAACCATAATTGTATCTTTATTTATGTGTGGAGAAAGTATAAACTTTTCTATACTGCCACCCAAAACCAGAGGTTATCAAATTAGAATTAAATCTCGCATTGATTAATCACAGCCGCAAATCACACTTTTTATTGTGTCCATTTGAAAAGGTTTATGATTTATGTATGCATGCTTAACGATCATGTCTCTTAGAAGTTCAAGTGTTACAGATGGTTTTGAACGGGCTCCTCACCGCTCGCTACTTAAAGCTGTTGGAATCATAGATGAAGAAATGAATCGACCGTTTATAGCAGTGGTAAACTCGTGGAATGAAATTGTTCCAGGGCATATTCATCTGAATAAAGTTGCAGAGGCAGTTAAAGCTGGCATTCGCCTGTCTGGAGGAGTGCCTTTTGAATTCAACACCATTGGGGTCTGTGATGGCATCTGCATGGGGCATGAAGGCATGAGATACTCACTACCAAGTCGTGAGATTATTGCTGACAGCATCGAAGTGATGGTAGAGGGACAAAGATTTGATGCCATGGTAATGATTCCGAGTTGTGATAAAATCATACCAGGTCATTTGATGGCTGCCGGACGGTTGGACATTCCTACAGTTGTTGTTACTGGAGGTGCAATGCTCCCGGGGTTTGTCGAAGATAAAGAGTGCGATGTGATCTCAGTATTTGAAGCTGTTGGAGCCTATCAAAGTGGTTCTATTACAGAGCAGGAGCTCTACGAACTCGAAGAATGCGCCTGTTGTGGTGCTGGTTCCTGCGCTGGACTTTTTACTGCTAATACGATGTCAATCATGGCAGAAGCACTCGGTTTAAGCCTTCCCGGATGTGCTACCGACCATGCCACTGATTCCAAAAAAATACGGCTTGCCAAGAAAAGCGGAATGCAAATAGTTGCGCTTCTTGAAAAAGACCTGTGTGCTCGACGAATCGTTAATGAGCAGTCGTTTGATAATGCCATCATGGTAGATATGGCAATTGGTGGCAGTACAAATACCACACTACACCTTATAGCAATTGCAAAGGAATTTGGAATCGATCTGAAACTATCTAGATTTGATGACTTAAGTCGCAGCACACCACATCTGACAAGCCTTAGGCCCGGGGGTAATAAATTTATTCTTGATTTTAAGAGGGCGGGTGGAGTGCAAGCAGTGATGCAGCGACTAACCTCAAAACTCAACACCGATGTTCTGACAGTAACTGGCAAAACGCTAAAACAAAACATTGAAGATTTTATTATTCTTAACCCAAAAGCAAACAGGGAGATAATTGCAACTATCGAAAAACCACTTCACAGCGAAGGTGGCATTGCAATATTAAAAGGCAATCTTGCACCGTCCGGTGCTGTTGTAAAGCAGTCTGCCGTAAATGAGAAGATGTTGACCCACACTGGACCGGCACGTGTATTTGACAGTGAAGAAGACTGTATGCAGTCCATAATAAAAAACGAAATACGAAAGGGCGATGTGGTAATCATCCGCTACGAAGGACCGCGTGGTGGCCCGGGGATGCGCGAGATGCTCTCACCAACTTCAGCCATTGCTGGTGCCGGACTAATTGATTCAGTGGCACTGGTAACTGACGGGCGCTTCTCTGGTGGCACACGCGGTCCATGCATTGGACACGTAACACCAGAGGCGGCAGATGGTGGGCCAATTGCTCTCATTGAAAACGGTGATTTGATCGAAATTAACATCCCAAAACGCATTTTAAACACGTTGGTTAGTTCATCAGTTCTTAGTGAGCGAAGGAAAAACTGGAAGCCACCACAAAGAGAAGTTAAGGGATATTTGAGCCGATACCAGAAAATAGTATGTGGTGCGGATAAGGGTGCCGTATTTGATGATACATTGGTTGCACTCGATCGCTTCGCAATTGAGAACTAAAAGTTACAGGGCATCTCTGCAAAGCGAAGCTTTGATGATACATTGGTTGCACTCGATCGCTTCGCAATTGACACTCGATCGCTTCGCAATTGAGAACTAAAAGTTACAGGTTATCTCTGCAAAGAGAAGCTTTGACGATACATTGGCTGCACTCGATCGCTTCGCAATTGAGAACTAAAAGTTACAGTTTACCTCTGCAAAGCGAAGCTTTGCAGGTGCCAGTCTAATTTATATAATATTAACCAGCTTAGAGTTTAAAACTGAAAGACTGTTTGTAAGGTGATGAATAAGTATGGTACAGATGTATTATGATGAAGATGCCAATCTCGATCTGCTAAAGGATAAGACGATTGCAATTATTGGATATGGGAGTCAGGGTGCTGCCCAGGCTCAAAATCTTGTTGACTCCGGTTTAAACGTGGTTGTAGGTTTGCGAGAGGGGGGAAACTCATGGAATGTGGCTCTGTCGGATGGAATGAATGTATTAAGTATTGAACAAGCTGCAAAGAAGGCAGATATTATTCACCTCCTTTTGCCTGATGAGGTACAGTCGATGGTATACCAGCAGGATATTGCATCCAATATTTCCAAAGGCAGTGCCATTTCGTTCTCTCATGGATTTAATATTCATTATCATCAGATCATCCCACCGGATGATGTGGATGTGTTCATGGTAGCACCAAAGGGGCCAGGTTACCTGGTGCGCAGAACATATACTGAAGGTGCTGGCGTGCCGTGCCTCCTGGCAGTGTACCAGGATGCAAGTGGAAAAGCAAAAGAGCTTGGTCTTGCCTTTGCCCGGGGAATTGGTGGCACGCGAGCTGGTGTAATCGAGACAAGCTTTGCAGAAGAAACCGAAACCGATCTGTTTGGTGAACAGGTGGATCTCTGCGGGGGTGTAACCGAGCTTATAAAAGCCTCCTTTGAGATACTTGTTGAGGCTGGATATAAGCCAGAAATCGCATACTTTGAGACGCTTCACGAACTAAAGCTCATAGTTGATCTTATTCATGAAGGAGGTCTCAGTAAGATGTGGTACTACGTCTCAAATACAGCAGAATATGGTGGGCTTACTGTTGGACCAAAGATTATTAATGCTGAGTCACGCAAAGCTATGAAAGAAGCACTGCGGCGAATTCAAAGCGGCGAATTTGCACGCGAGTTCGTACTTGAAGGAAAAACCAATAAGCCTGTTCTGCGTGCCCTGGAGAAAAAAGAGCACGAGCATCCAGTCGAGCAAATCGGAAAAGAACTGCGAAGCAGGATGACGTGGCTTAAACAATAAGTTTATGACTTTCGCGGTCTGGTTCACAGGGCTTCCCGGAAGTGGAAAAACCGTTATCGCAGAAAAAGCTGCTGCGATACTCAACCAACACAATTATCATATCAAAATACTAGAGCTTGATAAGATACGAAAAATAATAACACCAGACCCAACATACTCTGATGAAGAACGAAATATTGTGTATGCTTCACTTGCTTACATGGCATACCTGTTGACAGAATCAGGCATCAATGTGTTTATCGATGCAACCGCTAACAAACAGCAATACCGCGATATTGCACGTGGGCTTATCCCAAACTTTGCAGAAGCCTACATAGAATGCCCGCTTGAACTGTGTATAGAACGAGAAGCAGGAAGAAAAAATGCTTATGCTCCGCCAGACATCTATAAAAAGTCAACTGATAAAAATGCAACCGTCCCAGGGGTGAACCTTGCTTATGAAGCACCGCGAAACCTGGGAATACATATTAACAGTAGAGAGAACAGTATCGAAGAATGTGCAAAACAGGCAGCAGATCGAATAAGTGAATTATTTTCAACTGCAAAGCTGCGCTTTGCAGAGACAAGTTTAACTCCCGATTGCTAATGCAATCAAGTGCGCCAGTAATTGTGTGCAGAGATAACTTCAACTCCCGATTGCGCTATCAATTAAGTACATAGAAAATAACGAACATTATCGAAAATTTTATAAATAGAAATAGTCAAAGTAACTAAAAAATAGAGGAGAAATAAATGAAAGGCAAAAGAAACGGATTTTGGAAGATATCTGTGTTTGCACTTCTTTTCGCAGTACTGGCAGTTATAAGCATTGGATGCGCATCCGCAGATACGATTTATGTGCCGGAAGGCGGAAATCAAACGATTCAGCAGGCAGTGGATAATGCCACTTCAGGCGATACGGTTTATGTGCATGCTGGGGAATATGTTGAACATGTTGTCATCTCAAAAGATAATATTTCTGTTATCGGGCAGGATGCAGAGAGTACAATTATAAATAGTGGCGGCTCTGGAGTTGCTCTTTTTCTGAATGGTACGAAAAATGTAACAGTATCAAATTTCATGTTATTAAGCGATTCTGTCGCGTGGTTTGCAGAAGTTGCATATAATTATTCTAAGCTTGGGCCTGGTGCTTTTGATTCTCCCCTCCCAGCTAATTACAGTCTGGTGGCACAGTCAATTGATGCTAAGGCTTCGCCGCAGCAGGCATGGCTTGTATTGAGCAATGGCGGTAATAAGGTTGTATCTGTTGGTGAGACTTTTGAAATGGGATCTGGCAGATTGAAGGCTACTGTAGAATCTATTTTTGCTGGTCATGGCACCAGTTATGTGATCTTGAACCATACGTATCTGTATAGTGGTGGTGTGCCTGTGCTCTCTGACGCACGCCTTATTTTAGTGCTCGGTGGTGAAACACCTGTTCTGTATACGAAAGGGGGTGCTGACTGGCAGTTGGAAGAAGGATATACTCTTACGGTTGGAGATGTCGATGCCGAATTAGGCCCAAAACAGTTATGGCTCAGGTTGAGTAAGAATAGTGTGGTGCTGGAAGAGCGGGTGCTCTTTGAAGGAGAGTCTTATTCGTATTATAAAAACGGCTATCTTGTTTTAAGCGCTCAATCGAATAAACTCTTTTCTTCAGGCAAGTTGTGGGCTGCAAGTTTTTCTTCAATCTA
>RXIJ01000030.1 GCA_004212095.1 Methanosarcinales archaeon
AAAAAAGTATGGAATCATTCCTTGGAGAAGATATAAAAGCATCCAATGAAAACATTGAGTCAGTAAAAAAACTCGCACCACTGTACGAAGAAATTAACACTCTCGCACTGCCACAGAAAGGCATAATGGCTATCTCAGTAGGCTATATTATCGAGAGCATTAGAAGAACAGGCGAGTATGCAGGCGACCTGTCTGAAGTGGTGATTAATTATTTGATTGGTGGTAAAAATTAGGTAATGTCCTTGTTTTCCAAGATATTTTGATGATCCCGGTTCCTCATTCGTTTGGGGTTAAGGTTCTTATATGCCCATGCTTAAAAACCTGCTTTGTGGCGTGTCCCAAAAGCGGGCTCTGCTGCATGGTGTAATAATTAAATAAAGTATGATAATAATTTTTGTACTTTTTGTTTGACCTGACTATTCACTCGTACTAATATTGCCCCTTCATCTGGCTGACCATATATTACGATTGATGTTATTGGTGACAGGATTACTGCAGGCAGTGCTGCAAGATCTTCTTCACCATCAACTATTATTACAGTTGTTATCTTCTGAGATAGTGCCTGTTTTATAGAGCCAAACAGTTCTTGTGTGATCGTTGCGGGCGGGTTATGAACTGATATCAGCTTGCAGTTTGCCGGCAGGTGTATTGCTGGTGCATTATATTTTCTTCTGGTTTTTTTGTCTATCACTGCAAGATCGAAAGCTATGTTTGCATCAAGAAGGTTTTTTGTGGTTATATCTCCTATAGCGATGACCTTTTCTGTTGGTTGTTTAAGTTCTGCACGTATCTGGTCTAACAGTATATCGTCCTTGTACAGCGTTCCAATAGGTTTTTTTAGTTCTTTTCGCAGGTTTTTTGGAAGGTGGTATGTGGTGTGCACGTTATCGCACCTTTAGTGCGTATCTGCCTGGCAGGGTTATCTGCATTTTTTTTGCGATTTGTGAGCGCTCTGCGTCTATGATTACTACGTAGCCGCTCCAGTCAGTGCTGAGGTTTATTGAGCCGCATACTGCGCAGCTTTGACCGCTCAACACAATACTGCGACACTCCCTACAAACTTTATCTACCATATTTATAATGCCCGTGTTTTATTTTTTTGTTTCGCTGTTGCGATCTTCTTCTATCCAATCGAGTTTTCCAAGTGCTGGTTGTCGCATAGTGAGTCCTATCTTACTATCTCTTGGTTCACGTTCGTTCAAACTCATGGCTACAATTCGTGCACGGGTTTTATCTCCTACACTAATTGAGCGTCCCATTTCTTTTGTCACAAGTCTTGCATTTTTTGAATCACAAGATATGTATTCATCTGTTATCTGGCTTATGTGAAGAAGCCCATCCATAGGGCCTATTCCAATGAATGCCCCAAATTCCACGATCTCGACTACCATACCTTCAATGACTTCCTGCATAACTGGCATGAAGACAATCGCATCAAAGGTTGCATCATAGTAGACCGCCCCGTCACCAAGGATAATATGCCCCTCACCAACCTCCACTACATCGAGTATTGAAACAACTGTTCCAAGTTTTTTATCTATCATTCCTTCAAGATTCTCCTGGAGTGCAACCTTTACTGACTCTTTCTTTGGTTCGCCAAGTTTTTCAGGAGCGATTCGCACAATGTCGATGAGTCTCATCTTTTTATACATCTGAATACTTCCTCTAAATACTTAATCTGTGTTTTTGTCGTAAGTATACCACAGTAATACCCTTTGTAGATAATCTTTTCTTTAGCAGTGAGTCATTGGTGCAGACTGCAAGTTTTTGTTTGACTGCAATGTTTATGATAATATCATCCACCAGAGCACTTTGTTCTGTTTCTATTATTTCACACCTATCTACAAGGGATAATCCAACCTTTGCTGCGATCTTATCTTTTCCCTTCGAATTAGCTGCCAGTTTGTTGAGTTCGCCAATCACAGCTCTCAAAACAAGACACCTGTGGTACCCAACTCGAGCCAATTCCTCAAATATGTCCACACCAAACTGATGGGGCAACAGGAAGGAATTGGTGTCAATAAGAACTTTCATCTCTGTACAACTCTGTTGTGCAGAACTATACACTTCGTGTACAGGGATAACCAGCAACTGCACAACTTCGTTGTGCAGAAAATATAATAACTATCAACTGCATAATTCTCGATTGCATAAGCACTGCACAACTTCGTTGTGCAGAATACAACTCGAGACTCTTGATTGCGTTAGCAATCGAGTGCAGAGATAACAAATAAACCGGCTTTCTGTAAATTTTATTTAATTATCACTCCGGAACCTATGAATCTCCAGCGTGCTCCAATGCGCCTGCTTATAGCAACACGAATGCCAGTTGATGCACACACCGGACGTTTAAGTTTTACTTTAACGTTATTCTTTAGCGTGCTTGCAACCACTCCAACCGTTGTTGCCGTACCAATATTAAGCATAAGTACTTCATTTGGATACAGGGCACCAACCTCTGTGTCATTACTCGTGCCAACCATCCGTGTGATCAAATGTGTTTCCATTACGAAATCATCAATTGTTGGTGGCATAGAATCAGGATAGCCGGCAACCTGTCCCACGAGACTGTCGCTTTTTGTTAAAGCAGGGTCAAGCTGTGTTCCAACGCCTACAAGACCTCCTGGTGTTATCTCACTTACTTCTTTTCCACCAGCTAATACCTGTGTGATAATCGTACGTATCGGCATCCACGCAGTTGATCCTCCAGATTCCACTTTTAGCCCGGGACGTATCTCTATTTCGTCACCAGTATGAAGCTTCCCAAGACTGAGTGTGCCGCCAATCACTCCGCCAACAAGCTTTTCAGGGACTGTTCCAGGTTTATTGACATCAAAGGAGCGCGCAATTAGCATCATTGGAAGGACGTCTTCTTTTCTTTCTGGTGTAGGAATGTACTTTTCTATAGTCTGGATCAACAGGTCAATGTTTGCCTTGTGCTGGGCAGACACTGGAATGATTTGGGCAGTCTCGGCAACAGTCCCTTTAATAAACTCTTTTATCTCTTTATAATTGATAATCATCTCCTCTCGTGTGACAAGATCGATCTTATTCTGAACGATCACAATATTTCTGATGCCAATAATATTTAGTGCCATCAAATGCTCTTTGGTCTGCGGCTGAGGACATGATTCATTAGCTGCAATCACAAGCACTGCACCGTCTATAATTGCAGCACCAGAAAGCATCGTAGCCATGAGAGTTTCATGCCCGGGGGAATCGACAAAAGAAACCGTTCGAACATGTTCAGTTGGCGAACCATCAACCTCACACACATCATTTACTGTGTAACATTCAGGTTCACCACATGTCATACATTTTTTAAATGTTATATCAGCATAGCCAAGCCGAATAGAGATACCACGTTTCACTTCTTCACTATGGCGATCAGTCCACACACCAGAGAGGGCTTTTACTAACGTTGTCTTGCCATGATCTACGTGTCCGACAATACCAATATTAATGACTGGCTGATCCTGCATAATCCTCCAAAACAACAAAAATTAATATTAACACAGCCTCCTATTGTAACAGTCTTCATATATAGCATTATTCAATACATGAGTTCATATCGAAAGATTAATATATGGATTATTCCACCATGTTATAGCTTATATTATTTATGCAGAAAAATGGAGAATAAAACATGACTGATGGACTTTTAATATTTGGTAAAACGATATGGAATATGCTATTTATAGATTGGAGAATAATGGCAGTTAGTGCTGTAGTGGCAGTTATTGTATTTTTACTTGGAGTGTATCTACAACTAAAAAAATGGGGTGAAGGCTCCACGGCATACGGGGGGCCATCCCAGGGTGGAAGTGTATGGGCCTTCCTTAAAACGTTAGTACACCGGATTCGCGAAGAGAGCGGATCAAAGGTTATAAATATACTGGTAATGGATGTCTTCCTCCAGAGGCGGACATTCAAAGCAGACAAGCTGCGATGGTTCATGCATATATGCCTACTTTATGGCTGGATTGGGCTTGCCTTCCTTTCAATGGCTGTAACAACCTCTTATGAGATGTATGGTGTGTTTGTTGCTAACGACCATGAGATGTTTCCAAATGCGTGGATAATGCTTGAACCTATGTTTGATTTTCTCAGCTACATGCTTCTAATAGGAATTGCCATTGCCATTGGAAGACGTCTTTTTGGTAAAACTACACGCGTTGCCTCTAATGACACTGACTGGATACTCATAGCCCTGTTAATCCTTGTTGTTGCATCAGGGTTCTATGCACAATATCTCCGTGAGACAGCAGATGTTACTGTCAGGATGCTTACATCAGAGTACCCTGCCGGCTACTACGGAAGCTTTGGGAATTCTTTCACCATTTTTCACGAGGTGTTTTCACTGTTTGCAATGGTAGCATACATTCCTTATAGCAAATTCATGCACATCATTGCTTCTCCTTTGGCAATACTTGCCAGTGGAGGTGGTAAGAAATGAAACCTTCCATGACGTCAGAGAGATTTACAGCAGTGCAGTTAATGGAGCTTGATGCATGTACCAGATGCAATGAATGCTTGAAATGGTGTCCTGTATACGAGGAAATAAATACCGGACAATTCACGCCAGCTGAACTGCCAGAAGGACATACAGCAACTGAACAAGAGGCACTTGCTTACTCACCAAGAAACAGGATAATGGTATTGAAGGACTTCATTAACAAGGGATACGGCTGGCGAGCACGACTGTTTGGTTCGAGACATGTTCCTGAGGAAGACATTCTCAAGTTTAAAGATGAGTTATACCATTGCACTACCTGTGGCGCATGCGGCTCAGTCTGTGAAGCTGGAATAGACACTGTAGAGCTGTGGGAGTCTGCACGTGCCAATATGGTAATAAACGAGCGTGGTCCCTATGGAAAACAGTCAGTTTTCCTGGAGCTTCTCAAAAGCCGCAACGTGTTTGCTGCTGATCAGAAGGATCGACTCTGCTGGATACCAGAAGATATACATGTTGAAGATACTGCAGAGGTAGGCTACTTTACCGGATGTACAGCAGCATACCGAATGCAAAAAGTCGGTGTTGCTACCGTAAGGGTGTTAGATGCTTTGGGCATTCCATTCACCATGCTTGGTGAAGAAGAATGGTGCTGCGCTTCTGTAGCAGTGCGGACCGGTCAACTTAGTATTGCAAAAGAATTCGTAGATCATAATGTGAATGCAGCAAAGAAAAAAGGTATAAAAAAGATGGTATATGCCTGTGCAGGCTGTCACCGAACAAGTATCATCGATTGGCCAAAATTCTATGAAGGTGGAGAACTCCCATTCAAAGTATATGCCTTGAGCGAGTATATTTGTGAGCTTATGGATGAAGGAAAATTAAAGCCTGAAGACTTTAAATTCAAAAAATCTTTGGATAAGGTAGTAACATTCCACGATTCTTGTCACACTGGACGACATGTTGGGATATATGAACAGCCAAGAAGAATACTCGAGTTGATTCCAGGAATAAAACTTGTTGAGATGGAGCGAAACAGAAGCTATCAGCGTTGTTGTGGTGCAGGTGGAGGAATAAAAGCAGGAGTCTCTGATCTGGCTCTAAAACTGGCACAGGAACGAGTTAGAGATGCAGAAGAAGTTGGCGCAGAAATGATCACATGTACCTGTCCGTTTTGTAGAAGAAACATCATGGATGGAATCAATGCGATGGATACTAAGGTAGTCTTTGAGGACGAGATGGTGTTATTAGCTGAGGCAATGGGACTTGATCTTACAGTTCCGCAAAACCCATATACAGATAAAAATATGTGAATAATAGCTAAAGTCGAATTGTTGCAGCATACCTCACTACATAGCAGTGGGGTATGTCCCGTGCTGCTGCTTTAGTCTGTTTCATCTGACTTCACTCCTCTTTTTTTCTTTACTGCCTGCTTTTAGACATACCTTTTAATGATGTCTACTGTAGCCCCACCCCCAACTGTGGCTATACATCCTTCATCACTCCAAATAATGTTCAGGTAGTCATAAGATTAACACAGAAATCTCGTGGAAATCTGTGCAATCTCGTGGTTTATTAATTACAATTTATTACTGGAGTGATTACAATCAAATTTCAGGTAAAATTCTCTGTGCAATCTCATAGTAAGCTCTGCCAACGTCCCCTTTATCGAAACGAAACACATCTTTGTCCAGTGATTTTCCAGTTTTCTTGTCCCAGAATCGACAGGTATCAGCCGAAATCTCATCAGCAAGTACGATCTTACCATTCAATCGTCCAAACTCAAGCTTGAAATCAGGCAAAAGTAATCCTTTACTATCTAAAAACTCTATCAGCAGTTTATTTACTTCGAGTGCAATTTTTCGCATAACTGCAAGCTCTTCCCGCTCTGCAATACCCATCACGCATGCGATATCCTCATTAATCATCGGATCTCCATACTCATCACTCTTGTAATCCAAAGCAATCACAGGCGGCACAAGAGGTGTCCCCTCTTTTATTGGATATTTCCTAGTGATAGAACCAGCAGCAATATTTCGCACAATCACTTCAACAGGAATAATATCAACAGCATTAACAAGCATCATTGTATCAGAAAGCATGCATTCAAAATGAGTTGGCACTCCCTCTTCTTCAAGAAGTTTGAATATATGTGCTGAAATTGCAGCATTGTAATGGCCTTTATGTTCAAGTGATCCTTTTTTTTTACCATCGAATGCTGTGAGACTATCACGAAATTCCGCAATTAGTTTTGTCTCATCATCAGTTCGATACAAAGTCTTTGCTTTTCCAGAGTACTGAATTTCTTTTTTTATAACCAAAGTATATCAACCTCTTGTCCTACGATGTTAACTAATCAATTATAAATAAAGTTAACGTGATTACCCGTATAACTAAATAGTAAACTTATACATGCCAAGGTTGTTTGTATAACTATAATACTTTAATGGAGACAGGACCTGTTTGGGTGGTACCTCGCCTTCAAGTACACCGGCGGCAATGATATTATCTGTCTCTGTCACCATTCAGTATTTTCCTTTTATGCTTTGATTATTTCTCATTCCTTACTTCATCAATCTCATTATTTCACTTCTCGCCGCTCTAATAGTCAACGGATACGGATTCCGTACTGGCAACTTGTCCTCTTTATGTAGAATCTCCATCAAATGTGCAATCCGCGGAAGTCTCAATTGTGATTCTTTTATGACAGAAGAATCAGAAAAGACCGCTTCAGGTGTGCCTTTTGCCACGAATCGTCCCTTATGCATCACATATATTTTGTCCGCGTATTGCGGTACCGCATCCACATCATGAGTGGCGATAATCAATGTGATATTCATCCTTCTGCTCAAATCCACTAAAAGGTGCATCACACTGCTTGACGTGCGTGGATCTAAATTAGACGTGGGTTCGTCAAGCACAATGATTTTTGGATTCATTGCAAGAACCCCTGCGATTGAAACCAATCGCTTCTGTCCTCCGCTGAGGTTATCCGGACTCTTATCCTTCAAATCCGCTATGTTCAGCATATTCAATGCATTTTCTGCCCGCTCGGCTACTTCGCGTTTTGAAATGCCCATGTTCCTTGGTCCGAATGCAACATCTGCCCACACTGTCGGCGCGAATAACTGATCGTCCGGGTCCTGAAATACAAATCCTACCGCTGTCCTTATCTTATCTAAATTCTTCTTTGTTATCTCTTCTTCGTTTATACGAACCGTGCCTTTCGTAGGTAAAACCAAGCCATTAAAATGGTAGAATAGTGTGGATTTACCACATCCATTCGAGCCAATAACCGCTACTCTCTCGCCTTCCATTACCCTAAAGTTAATGCCTTTCAACGCTTCTGTTCCATCCGGATAGGTATAAAATAAATCGGATACGTTTACTGCACACTTCATAAGCCAGTCCCCGCTACTAACCATACACGGTCAACAATTACAAGCAGCACCGAAACGGCGATAATTATAACACAGAAAAGAGCGTTTTTGATGGATAATGGTTCAATTTCTGTAAGCTTGGAATCAATAGTATATCCGCGTGACAGCATTGCAGCATATACACGTTCACCACGTTTTAATGCCCTCAAGATGAGCGAACCTGAGATGGTACTAAGATTATTCAGCTTTTGCTTATAGCCGAGTCTACTGGAGAAGCCGCATCTTGACGCCTGTGCTCTGTACATCCTTACGCTTTCTACCGACAGCAGATGGATATAGCGCAACATCATCACAGCAAGGTCAACCATGACCTTTGGCACTTTGAACCAGTACATTGCTTCCGTCACCACCATCACCTCTGTGGTAGCTACAAACACGCTCAATACAGAAATCGATGCAATTATCCTGGCGAAAAGCAAAAAAGCAAACGAGCACGATTCATGGTAGATTGGCCACCCGAAGAAGGATGCTACTTGATGCTCCCCGCCATAAGTGAATATGACAACGACAAGCACAATTAGCGCAATTGTGAATGGAAGTAGGATCAGTCTTTTAAGATATGTTTTCAGCGGCATTTTAATACCGAAACAGATAAGTGTGGCGGCGCAGAAAATAAAGAGGGGGATATGGGGGTGTTTCATCGAAATGATGCAGAATATCAAAGCAAAAGCACCTATAAGCTTTACTCGTGCGTCAAGGCGGTGGATAGCCGAACTACTGCCAACTACTAACCGTTCAAAGTCCACTTCCGCGATATAATCAATGAGCTGCATCGTTTGTTTCACGCACGTCCGTGTGTCCGTCCTCTTATATCTTTTTCAATTGTAATCTCCACAGTCGTACATAATGCCCGATGATCAGGAAAACGAAGAACCCGATCGTTGTTCCGATTCCTGCCAACGGGTCGCCCTCTAACCATTCAAGCATCCTCTTGCCTCCTAAATAACCCAGTCCATATATATCCGACTATTAAGCCTGCAACAATTCCTGCAATTGTGAAGCCCAATGGCTCACCTACCAAATCAGTAATTGCAGGAACTAACGATGTTGCCTCGACATTTGCAGCAGTGCTCGCCGCGTGTTCCTCAACCATTGCATCTGTCCCCTCCATCCCATGACCGCCAATATAGCCAAGATATGCACCGATAAGGAAGATTGCAGTTATTACTACCATCAGAACCAACGCAGTCTTTGTAAATCGGTCAATCACTTGAAAAACCTCCCCACAACTTCTTCGCTAGAAGATCCGGCCTCCGGTCTGCAATATACTGCACAATGCCTGCGGTGAATATAAACTCTGCAATTGCAAGTGGCAACTGTGTCGGCATGAACCCCATTGAATAGAGCACCCAGTGCGATAGCACAGAATCAGGATTGAGCGACAATGCGAGTTCAAGCGCGGTTATAATGTAGGTCAATATCGCACCTACGAATCCTGCCATCCCTGCAGCAAACCATAAAGGCGATTTTACCTTCATTAGCAGTAGATAGACGAGATAGCCACTGAACGTTCCCACGATTCCCATTGACACGATATTTGCACCGAGTGTTGTAAGTCCGCCATGTCCAAAAAATACATGGAAGAACAGTGCAATTGCACTCAATACTACGGTTGGAAAAGGACCAACGATTATCGCTGACATCGGTGTTCCTATCGGATGTGAGCACGATCCTGTTACTGGGACTGGAATGTGCCAGACCGCGATTACGAAGATCGCAGCGCCCATCATTGCAAGCATCGGCAGGTACGATGCGCTCTCTTTTGTGCCTCTTTTTATCTGCCATACCCCTACCGCAATAAAGGGTATTGCGATTGCAAACCATACCAAGCACCATTCTGGTGCCAATATACCATCTGATATATGCATCTTATTAACTCCATTTTATTTGTTATAAATTCAGTATCTTTTACACAAATGACTTGGTATATATACGTTTCGTTTTAGTTTTTCACGCTCGCACCTGTGATAGAAAAGATCTGTGATAGAAAAAATATTACAGGATATTCAGATGAGGCCTATTCCCTATTTGTTTGGAGTTAAGGTAAATAGTAAACTATACATGCATGTTGTCTGTATGATTGTAATACTTTAATGGAGATTATGTTGATATGGAAGACGAAAGCACACTTCTTATGATACCAGGACCTGTCCAGGTGCTGCCTCGCATACTACGAGCAATGAGCCGCCCCATGATCGGTCATCGGAGCCGGGAATTTGGCAGAATCTATGAGGAATGCCAGAAAACACTGAAAGAACTGTTTCAAACAGCAAACGATATTTTTGTAATGAGTGGCAGTGGTACCTGTGCGATGGAGGCTGCGGTTGGAAACATCATTGGACGAAACGACACAGTTGTTACTATTGAAAACGGAAAGTTTGGCGAACGATTCAGACTCATTGCAGAACGATATGGAAAAGTAAAACCAGTTACATTCGAGTGGGGTACATCGATAGAACTTGATAAAGTAGAAGATGCTTTATCAGATGGTGCAAAGGCTGTGACAATGGTGCACAATGAAACTTCCACTGGTATAAAAAATAATGTAAAGGAAATAAGTAAGCTTGTTCATCAATATGATGCTCTATTTATAATGGATGGGGTCACTTCAATTGGTGGCGATACCGTACTGGTTGATGAATGGGGAGTTGACATTGCTCTTGTAGGCTCACAAAAATGTCTTGGTGCACCGCCAGGGCTTTCAGCCATTTCAGTAAGTGATGCTGCACGGGACGCCATTGTTGATCAACCACCTTATTATGCGGATTTGAATGCATATCGAAAATCTTCTGTAAAAGAGATTACACAAACACCATACACACCAGCAGTTTCCCTTTTTTGTGCTCTTGAAGAAGCTCTTAACGTCATTAACGAGGAGGGTATAGATACACGCAGGAAGCGACACAAAATGGCAGCAGCAGCCATCAGGGCAGCAGCAGAAGCACTTGAGATAGAGTCATTTCCAAGCTTAAATAAGATTAGTGAGTATTCCAACACTGTTACTGCTATGTTTTTGCCAGAAGGCATCAATGATAAAAAACTAAGAGATGGAATGCTTAAACGAAAGGTCCAGATATCAGGCGGGCAGGAGCATCTTTCAGGCAGCATTTTTAGAATTGGTGCAATGGGTAACTTTACAGAACGTGACATTCTTACAACCATACAAACACTTGAAGTGGTGCTCAAGGAATACCATGTGATTACGCGGATTGGTGATGGTGTGGATGCAGCAAGCGATGTATTTAGCAGTTCTGGTTGGAAAAAATAAAGAGCTTGAACACGCTTAATCACTTTTAAGCATATTAGAGAAACAGGTTATAAAACAATATAAAGCCGTTCTGCATCGAATTTGAAAGGGAATGAAATGGAATGACATCAGACGGCGATACGCTTTGTCTGGGGCATCTTAGTTTATGCTCATGATTTGAAATTCTTTATTATTAGCTTTGATAGTACATTTGAAATGTGAGCCATGTTGTTCCGTTCTAATAAAATTTTACAAGAAACTACTTATCCCATTCGCAATTATAGTCACGAACCAAACATTTAAGATTTAAAGAGACATCTGACGGTTTAAGATTTATCCAAACGCATCAAACATCTTAAGATGGATACAACAGTGTTGAAGAGGCTATATTTTATCAAGCATAGATATGTTGAAGTGGCTTCAGATTTTGTTGGTGTCAGCAAGAACACAGGTTATATTTGGTAAGAACGATTGGAATGAAGAAGTGTACGATGGCATAATACCAAAAGATGCTGAGGGTATTTTAAAAAAAGATTGCCAGA
>RXIJ01000114.1 GCA_004212095.1 Methanosarcinales archaeon
TTGTACAGTTCTATTAACCTTTGTAAATCATTATCGCACTTGATTGTTTCGCAATCAAGAATTACTAGTTATTTTCTGCACAACGAAGTTGTACAGTTCTATTAACCTTTGTAAATCATCGTTCCAATGCCCCCATCCGTAAACAGTTCAAGTAATAATGAATGTGGCTTACTGCCATCAATTATATGTACTTCATCAACACCTGTTTCAATAGCCATGGCAGCAGAATGTATCTTTGGAAGCATACCTCCAGTTATAATCCCATCCTTTATAAGCTCCTCTATCTCAGATGTTGCAACTCTCGAAATACGATGATTCTTATCTAATGTATTTCTAAGTATTCCAGGTACATCTGTTAATAAGATAAGCTTTGTCGCACCAAGAGCACAGGCGATGTCACCAGCCACAGTATCAGCATTTATATTCAGGTGATTGCCTCCTTCGTCAACTGCAATAGGAGCTATTACAGGTATGTACCTTTTACTAATCGTTATCTGTATTATTTCAGGATTAATAATTTCTGTCTCACCAACCCATCCAAGATCAACGTGATGTTTCACACCTTCTACCTGCACCACCTTTGGTTTGAGCTTTCGTGCAAGTATTAACTTTCCATCACTTCCGGATAAGCCGACACCTCTGCCACCGTACTTACCTATAGTAGACACGATTTTTGAATTAATATTTCCAACAAGTACCATTCTCGCGATTTTAAGTGTGTCATCATCAGTTATCCGCAGCCCAGCACAAAATTTGCTCTTCTTACCCATCTTTGTCATTGTTTCAGTTATCTCAGGACCGCCCCCGTGTACAATTACAGGATGTATCCCAACAAAACACAAAAGTACAATATCCTGCACTATCTGCTCCATAACCGCGGTATCAACAATCGCATGGCCGCCAACTTTTAGCACCATCACAGTGTCATGAAACCTGCGTATGTAAGGAAGTGCTTCAATTAAAATTTTTTCACGAGATAGAGACATTTGAATCTAATAAACATAGTTGTCAGCTAATAAAAACTTACGTATTTGTTCCATGCATTAATTACTGTATAATTGAGAGTTACCAGTGTCCTGACAATTTAATTTTTAGACAATATTTGAATCAGGCTATATTTTATATGCCTTCATACATCTATTGGAAAGCATGGAAATAGGCGTAAGAGAGCTTGTTTATTGATGAAGCTGGAAGGGGGTTATATATAAAGTCAATACATTTGGCACTATACACACAGCCGGGCGCATCATAAGATTTATAACGTAAAAAATGAATGGTTAGATATTAATGGACAGTAACGTGATTGCACAACACAGAATACTGAAGCATGGTTCATTGATTTACTACGCGGGCTCGGCAATTTTTGCATCGGGTATTGCACTGTTTGCAGTTGGAACTGCATTCATCATGATGCAGAAAATACACTATGGCTCTGAGCCTGAAAAAATCTTTCTTTCCTCAATTTTCATAGGCGTTGGGGCCACGATGATTTTAACAGGCATGAATATGATGATGAGGCAGACGCGATATGGGTACCATCTCATTGGCGCAGGTACGTTCGCATCATTGTTTGCACTTCTCGTGTTTACATACAACTATCCACAAAAATGGTACTACCCGCTTATAAACTATGTTCTTGCCCTATACGTTGTTGGGCTTTTGGTGTTAGTGGGAAACGCGTTTGCAAATGTAGTTCTCTGGATGATTGAGGGTAAGCCAGATACTGTCATGAGAAGGGAAGTGCAGAGGATATATACGGATGAAGAAATCGAGCGAGACATAGAAGATGCAACAAGAAAAAGTATAGAGCTTTCTGCCAGTGAACTAATATTCAAAGAGCCTTATGCGAAGGATGTAAAATATGGAAAGATTTTTCATGAGAAGCGCGGAACCACTACCAGGATCAAAGATAACTTAGATGAAGTGACAAGCCTTGTGAAGACAGTAAATCCTGGTGAGAGGATAAAGTCAGGTTCTGCAGAGATCGAAGGCGCATCAAAGAATCTCTTGGATATTTTAAGAGTAGGCTCTGTTAAGAAGAGTAAATCCAGGGAAATAAAGGATAAAATTGTGGACACGATGGAAAGGTTTTACTCATTGATTACTGTAAAGAGAGGTGGATAAATTGATCAATATTGTTGTATTTATGTACTATGTTGTATGTAATAATGTTAAAAATAAGGTGATATAAAAATGGCAAAAGGTATAGATATAGGAACAATGAACATTATCTGCTCAGAGAAGGAAGACGGAGACATTGTGTTCACACAAGAACGGAATGCGTTTTTGGAACTTGAATCAAGTGACCTTACAAAGACTATGATGGACAGTGCACAGGTCCTTTATATTGAACGGGATAATGTGGTTTACGTGTTGGGAGAAGATGCATTTAAATTCGCGACCATATTCGGGAAAACTGCAAGAAGGCCAATGAAAAGCGGTATAATAAGTCCTAATGAAAAGGATGCAATACCAACAATCAAGCTGATATTGGAACGAGTCTTAGGAGAGCCACGTTATCGAAATGAAGTGCTGTGTATTTCATCTCCGGCAGACCCCATAGATACAAATATGAACGCTTTGTACCACAAGAAGATGATGGAAGCACTGGCAAGGAAAATGAATTACAAAACACACGTGATTGATGAAGGCTTGGGCGTGGTTTATTCCGAACTTTCTGAGTATAACTTTACTGGACTTGGGATAAGCATTGGTGCTGGACTCACGAACGTGACGCTTGCATACTTAGCCACACCAGTAATGTCATTTAGTATAGGCAGAGGTGGGGACTGGATTGACGAGCAGGTTTCAATCACGACTGGCCTCTCAAGGGAGTATGTGTGTTCTGAGAAGGAGAGAGGATTTAAGATTGGGCTGGAAGTAGAATATGGAAGCGCGTATGGTGCACTTTCCATTTATTACGACGCTTTAATGACATATATTATAAAAAACATTAACAGAAAGCTTTCAGAGATAACACCGCCAAAAGTGGAGTTTCCAGTTGCACTCGCGGGAGGAAGTTCCCTGCCAGAAGGATTTTTAGAGATGTTCGAGCGGAAATTGAGAGAAGCAAAACTCCAGATTAACATATCTAATATAAAGCGTGCAAAAGATCCAATGTATTCAGTTTCAAAAGGATGTTTGATTGCAGCAAGAGCACAGGAAGGGGAAGAGATAGGGCATGAAGAGGTAACAGAAGAAATTGTTTAAGTAAGTAGTATTTGTTTCAAGCTTGAACTACAAGATTGTACAGATTTTATGAGAATTTGATACTTTTATGGTATAAACCACAGAAAGTACGAATGAGCATAGGGGGCTTTGTCTTCGAGAACGAGTGGCGGGGCTCCCGCACTAAAAAGGATTGAAATCTGGAGCCTAAGCTTGACAGATTTTACTTTTTTTGAAAGATGGTCTTCCTTCTTTTAACCTGTAAGTTTCGATGTTTTGTCGGGAAAATCCAATTGACAGTTCACAAAGTCTATATAATTCCATGTCTTTGTCTTAAGGTCAGTGAATTTTATTTTTTGTATTCGGTGTAGCCACATCTCCCACATGAACGTCTGTCTTTGTGCTCTGCAAGAAACACACCTTCTCCACATTTCGCGCAGGTGATTTTCAGTCTTTTTAGCGTGTCCCCCTCTATTTTATAGTAGTTTTTGGGTTGCATCATCATCAATTCTCTTTTTCATCTTTCTTTTTCTTTGCATCTCGGTTAAGCATATAAGCATTCTCGATTTTCGCGGCTTTTGCTGTATCAGTATATATGTGGGCACTCACGATTATTTCCTGTTTTCCAAATTCTGTTTTAATCTTTTCTACCACCACAGTATCAAGGGCTGCACCATATTTTGACGCTATTTTTTCTTTCATCATCCTACGGGTTGGGGTGGTAGATATACTGGATACTTTAATTACTAACTCTCTTCGATCAAGCAAAGAATTTGTATGATCTTGTATTACTTCAAGTTCCATTGAGTTTCACATGTTCTTTTCTTATCTCCATAGCATATAACGTTTGGGTAAAAACGTGACCGTTTCAATTTGTGTTGGTGAATTTTAATAAGTTAATCGGTGTCTGGATGTAATACCATGTTTTGGGATTTATTATACGAAAAAAATAATCTACAGCTACAATTAAGCGATTTT
>RXIJ01000115.1 GCA_004212095.1 Methanosarcinales archaeon
ACATCTTAAAAAGGATACAACGGTGTTGAAGAGGCTATATTTTATCAAGCATAGATATGTTGAAGTGGCTTCGGATTTTGTTGGTGTCAGCAAGAACACAGGTTATATTTGGCAAGAACGATTGGAATAAATAGGGATACGGTGGCATAATACCAAAAGATGCAGAGTATATTTTAAAAAAATATTGCCAGAATTAACTGATAAAGACATAATGGGATTTTTTTGACGGATCATCCCCACAAACAACATCCAATACTAAAAAGCTCTGGTCATTTGAAAAAACGGTCATCTATAAAAATACCAGTAAACTTAGAGCAAACACCTTTGGTTTTTATCCAATAAATGATGGTGTCCCAGCCAAGAGTATTTAATTGAGAAATAAAAAAATTCATTCCAGCCCCATATATGGCCTGTTAATCCTTCATAAAATCCCGGTAGAACTGGGATGATTCTATTCCACACTCCAGTATTCGTTTATATTTCGAGAAACATTTTGTCTTCCGCATCAATCTGCCGATTCTTTCCCGTAATATTGCATTGAAACTCTCGACGTATATGAAAGTATAAACGCAACCATGTCCTCTTGCTACTGAAATTCAATACATTATTAGGGTATATCACACGTTATTTTCTTGCACTTGATTGCTGCACAATAAAGCGATTTGTGGAAATCGATTGGAGGGAGTTATTCAAAAAATATAATTATGGTGCATTAATTAACATCGATCCACAGATGAAGTGAGAGATATGACTCTGGCCCAATTTCCCCATCTTTATATAATATGAATTCTAACTTTTGGTCTTCACCTTTTTTCTCTGCTTTAAATAGAAAAGGTTTTTCGTATGATTCATTATGCATAAGACCAATGCTTCGTTCACAGATAGCTGTCCCATCAAGTTTAGCTTCCAGCTGGTACGTAACATTTGTATACTCATGATTCACAACGCCTATAATCACTTCACCTTCTTCTCCAATTGTTAGCTGTGTGGGATAATTTTCTGCCTTCCCCCCTGTGCCAAGAATATAAAATTCTGTAAACTTTTCCCCCTGTTTTGGCACTACTACTACGTAAACAGTGAGAGAGATTGAAAAGATGATTGAAATAATCAGAACAATGGTTAATATTCGGTTTATTTTCGCACTATTAACCTTAAACGAATTTTTCACACTTTTGAAGAAAGATCCAAAGTCGACGCCAAACCTGCGTTCTTTTTCCGGAATGATGCTTCTTCTTGCGTACGCACCAGTAGAAAGTAAAATCGTGAATATTGACAGCACAAGGAGTGGAGGTGATAGCAGTGGCACAACTGCAATACTTGATCCAATGCTTAGTGACAATCTCTCTATACCATCCAGATTATCTTTTCCCGGGAACAGTACAGCAATTAATGAATACCCAGATAGAAAGAACATCAAAGGAAAGCTAAAGAACATCTTTACTGGTGTTTCACTCAGGCGCGGGATCAGAACAAATGGTATGCATAAAAGTGCAAATAGAATTACAACTTCAAGGTCCTTTGGGAAGTTTTTAATCGTCATGTGTAATATTTTCAATCTGCCATCTTTTAGTGGTGGTGGTAACAGTTTCACCTTTTCAGGTATTACCGACATCAACTACCCTCAAACGGAAAGGAGCTTGCAATTCTAGTTCCCCGTGGGAATTGGTGACATTTAGATAGTTGACAGTCATCAGAGCCCAAAGAACTTTCTCTCGTGGGTTAATAGAAACAATGTGATATTATTATTTAAAAAGGTTTTGGAGGTGAAAGGGAATTCTATTTTGTTCTTGCGTATGGGATCCTCACGTTTACAGCTCTTCACATATTTTTATAAAATTCATTAATAGCTTCTTCCCCTTTTCACTCTGTGTAACCTCCGGATGCCACTGCACACCAAAAATCGGTTTTGTTGGGTGCCTCATTGCTTCAATTTCACATCGCAAAGAGCGGGCAAGATGCACAAAACCCTCTGGAAGTGCTGTCACTTCATCAGCATGTGATGCCCATACAATCGTCTTTGGACCAATTTCTTTTAATATTTCATCTTCTTTAATAATCTCCACTTCAACAGCTGCATACCCACCAACAAGCCCGGTTTTAATCTGTCCACCATAAGCTTTCGCTATGAGCTGATGCCCAAGACATATACCAAGTATTGGCAGGTCAATATTGTACACATATTCTATACAGCTTTCGGTTCTCTCCATCGAGGGGCCGCCACTCAACACCAATCCATCCGGTTGTTTTTCACATATTTCTTTAACACCAAGAGTATTTGAAACTAATTCCACATCCACTCCAAGTTCCCGCACAGCACGATGAATAAGATGACAAAACTGGCCATGGTTATTAACTACGAGAATTTTAGACATTGATAATCACCGACTGTACAATTATTCTATTGAAGCTACCCCTTTATATGCTTCAATTCTATCACTGTCTTCGCTTTAGTCATATCTGTCCCTCTTATTACAAGGGCAAAATTCCTTAATAAATGTTTGCATTATAAATAAGAGTTCAGCTAAGTGAAGCTCCGATCTACTGGCCATTGCTGGAGACAGATATACAACATGGCGTCTATCGTATGAACCAGTAACTATTCTCAGCTTCAGAACAGTGAACTTTTACCTAAAATAGTCTGCACCAGACCGGATAGTAAAGCGACAGGGTGCACTGTTGCAATTTGACTGCAGAAAGATGGACATATGCTCGTTTAAATGATAAAAAACCGCATTAACCTTTTTTCAAATTGAAAATAGGCGCAAATCTCCATCCACCTCTACAATAATACCAACGTCGATAGTGTTTTTCACTTTTACTACATTGCTAACTCTCATAATATCATTAGAGAGCTTAGAAGCAATAATATTGTTGATCTTGTCCCTGTAACCGAATTTTAACCCCAATGAAAATACCAATCATGGCCGCGAAAAAATAAAATATAATTTCTTTTACTGAGTTAGGTGCGATATGCCAAATGACTGCTGCGGATATAACTAACGAAAATAACATCCCTGTAACGTTTACTGCCGCCTGGAATGGCACTAAGGCACCTTTTAAGAAGTTAAATATTAATGATAATACAAACACGAGTGCCAGGGAGAATGTAAGCAGATTCCAATTCGCACCCGGCAGATCAATAGAAGTAAAATCTTATGTCATAACCGAGATTATGGTGAAGACACTGAATTCAGCAACTGTTTTATTTATACTCATAATAAACCCACCAATGCATTAGTCAGTCTTTATTTTTATCTGTTGGTGCTTATTTAGAATAATATAATTTAACCGTTTTTACCCTATCAGCTTGCTGAATAGAGCTACGGAATTCTCGCAAACAATTGAGATGCAAACTATGAGCATCACTCATGATATCCCGTTTTTCGAAAACGAGGTTTGTGACTTTTATAGAGTTTCTTGCACCCGTTTAAAAACAATATCTGCAATACATTCCTCTGCACCAATTGGCCCTGCATAGCATAATTCTATCTGGACACCGTCTATTAGGATTGTAGTTTTAGTTCCAACGGTCTCTACACCAAGAATTCCTGGAATGTCTTTTAGAGTGTGTACCCCATTTGCAAGGAATGCAGGCACAGCAACTATTTTTTTAACACCAGTTGCGGCAAGTATTTTTAAACCATCTTCGATGCTTGGCTCATTCATACTCATATAAGCAGTTTGCACACGCGTGTCGTGTTTTTTTTGTATATTCTCAGCAATAGATTCCACAATTTCTTTGTTATAAGGAAGCTTGCTGCCATGCCCGATTACCAAAATTCCAATATCATACATGATATTCACCATTACTTTGCATCTGTTGTAATGATTAATCCTTTATAGCTTTTGTTGTCATGTTTATGAAGCTTTAGAACTTCACCGATCATGGTACGCTCTAGCATCTCGAAATTGGACAGAACAGTGGCTTTAAATAAAACACAATCGTTCAAGCATGTAGGATGAAAACGCTACACAAACTAATTATTGGAGATTCAAGGCAGATGAAGGACGTTTCTGACGAATCTATCCATCTTATTATTACCTCCCCGCCATACTGGCAGCTAAAAGATTATGGAAGGGAAATGCAAATAGGTTACAACGATTCTTA
>RXIJ01000031.1 GCA_004212095.1 Methanosarcinales archaeon
GACTGTTTCTGCATCGTGTCCCTGCGCACAACCATGCATGAGTTTTTCTGCAAATCTTTTGGTCCAATCTCGATTCTTATTGGCACGCCTTTCAATTCCCACTTATAGTATTTGGCACCAGGCCGCTCATCGCTATTATCCAGCTTTACCCTTATCATTGAAGTTTTTAATTCTGTTTCAACTTCTTTGCATGCAGCAAGAACCTCTTTTCCTTCTCCGAATATGATTGGAACAATTACTACCTGCACAGGCGCAACCTCTGGCGGCAGCACAAGACCATGATTATCGCCATGCAAACTTATAAGTGCTGCAATGCACCGCTCAGATATGCCGTAACAGGTTTGATTGGCGTACTGCTTGCTGCCATCCGCATCTTCATAAGTAATTTCAAAAGTTTTGGCAAAGTTAGTACCGAGGTGGTGTGCAGTTCCTATCTGAAGGGTGCGTCCATCCGGCATCAGCGTATCAACAGCCATCGTATAATCAGCACCGGGAAACTTGTCCCACTCGGGACGCTTTGATACAATGGTAGGAACAGCAAGTCTGTGATAGAATTGTTGATACAGTTTAGTGGCAGCTTCCACCTGAAGAGAAGCCTCGTCCCAGCTCGCATGTACAGTATGAGCCTCTTTAAATGAAGTAATCTCTCGCAGGCGTATCAAAGGACGGGTGTGCTTTGTTTCGTATCGAAACGTGTTTACTATCTGGTATATCAACAAAGGCAAGTCTGTATGGCTTCTAACCCATAACTTATACATTGGGTATATGGCAGTTTCACTTGTTGGTCTCAGTGCAAGAGGAACTTCCAGTGGTTCTGTTCCGCCGTGTGTTACCCAGTACACTTCATCTTCAAAACCTTTGATGTGTTCAGCTTCTTTCATAAACTCGGATTTTGGAATAAGTAATGGAAAAAGAGCCTCGCTGTGATCCACATTTAGCAATTCTCGAAGGATGTTATATGCGTTGGATTTAAGACTAAATCCAAATGGATACCATGCACACAGTCCCTTTACAGGATAGCGTACGTCGATTACCTCTGCCATCCACAGAACCTCATTATACCACTTACTGAACTCTTCCTTTAACGGAAGTTTTGACTGGGGGTTGTTGTCGTCTCTCACAACACCACCAGAATAGCCAAGGGAGTTATAAAACATTCTATTAGTGCGGAAAGGAAAAGGAGTGGCACAATCCAGTGCAGGTAAAATGTAACACTCTTTTTAACCTCGTATTTTATATCTATCGTCTTTCCTTTAATTACAGAAAACATAAGACAGCCCAGTCGCAGTCCAATGGCAGCGCTTAATAAAATCATAGGAATCTCAATAATGCCATGGGGCACAATAGCTGCTGCAGTAAATAATAAACCTTCAGTCTTGCTTGACAGGTTTACAACCAGACCAACAATAAAGCCATTTGAAGCTACAAAAAGCACGGGAATGATGCCAAAGCCAAGACCAAACAAAAGTGCAGCAAAACTCTTTAGAGCATTGTTTGCAAAAATAGCAAGCATAAGTAACACAGGATTAAGGGAGGTTATCCATTCAAACATTCCACCAATGTCTCCAAAAGATGCTGTTGCCTCTTCCGGAAAGTATAATGGATAACAATAGCCTGCTGCAAGGGAAATAATAAAAATAAAGGCAATAGCAAGAAAATAACTTCTAAGAGTTCTTACATATTGCATGTCGTTGTGGTATCCTGTTTTCATTTTACCTTTCTGCATTCTGTATAATTCCTAACACTCAAGTTATGCCTCTTTCACTTTTTTGACCAGCTCATCGACACGATTTGCAGTAAGCTCCTGTTTTCGTTCCCGGCACTCTTTTATTATGTCCACAAGTTCACAGAGCTGGTCATGTGTGAGATCGTGGTAGCCTCTGTGCCGCAGTATGCCAAAAAGCGCTTTTCTGCCGGTGTGCTTTCCAAGTATGAAGCATCGTTTTGCACCCACCAGTTCTGGCGGATAAGCTTCATAAGTGCGCGGGTCTTCAAGTATTGCAGCCACATGGATGCCTGATTCGTGTGCAAAGGCATTTTCCCCAACAATTGCCTTGTTTTTTGCCACTTTCACGCCTGAATATGCTTCAACGAGTTTGGAGAGATCACATAGTGGCGGTAGCCTGTACTTGTCGATGTTGTGTTCGATTCTGAGAGCAAGAAGCACTTCTTCAAGGCTTGCATTGCCACAGCGTTCTCCTATGCCGTTTACGGTGGTGTGAAGTTGTTTTGCTCCTGCTTCTGCTGCTGTGATAGTGTTTGCTGTTGCCATGCCGAGGTCGTCGTGGCAGTGGATGCAGAGATAACTTTTTTTGATTGTTTTTTTCATCTCAGTTACGAGATACTTTGTCGTGGCAGGTGTGAGAATACCTATCGTATCTGCGATACTTATGTAGTCCGCACCATACGATTCTGCTTCGAGGAAGATCTCTTTTAATCTTGTTACAGTGGTGCGAGTCGCGTCTTCTGCAGCAAATCTTACTATGAGGCCATGCGATTTTGCGTATTCGAGGGTTTCAAGCGCTGCTTGTTTCATTTCTTCATAGTTTGAGTGGTATTTGTATTTCAAGTGGATGTCTGACGTTGCGATAAAGATGCTTACAACATCAACATCGCATTCGAGAGCTGCGTCCACATCTTCTTTTTTTGAGCGCGAAAGGCAGCAGATTTGAGCGTCAAGGTCAAGATCTACAATGGTCTTTATGCTTTCTTTTTCATTGTTGGATACAATGGGGAAGCCTGCTTCAATGGTTTCGACACCTATTTCATCAAGCTTCAGAGCAAGCTTTATTTTTTCATCAGTGGTAAAAGCAGTACCAGGTGTTTGTTCACCATCCCGCAGAGTAACGTCACAGATTTCTATGTCAAGAGGTTTATGCTCAATAAAATCATAGTATATGTTTTTTGAAATATAATTCATTGTTGTGCACCATTTGATAGTCAATTAAATAATCAGTATTGATGTTAAGATTAATTATTCCATAAATAAGCTTTGTCTATGGTAAGAAACTATTTGATAGATAAAAAAGATAGAACTTATACATGAGTGAGAAAGTTTCAGCTCTATTTGTAACAGAAGTAGAAAAATATCTAAAAAGCGTATTTGGAAATATTAAACTTAAAAATATAAGTGAGCTTGGCACAGCTCCACCGGATGTGATGGAAGATGGTGTAAAAGGCTTCGGATATGGCAAACCATATATGATCACCTTTGAGCGTGATGGAAAAGAAGAGTCTGCCGTACTTTCAAGCATGCGGGTACAGTCTGGTTTTGGACATGATCATTTTTCTGATCGTGCACAGATCTTACTCTGGCAGTATGACACGTTTAACCGTATGCCTGGACACGTGGAATCTCTTGACGTTGGTTACTTTACAAAGGATGGCGGTTTGTGTTCTACATGCGATGCAGAAGAGTTCTTTCTGTTGATGAGAACTGTTAACGGCAGAGAGTATGTTAACGACCTTGAAGAGATAAAAAAAAATAAGGGGGAGATAAGTGAACTTGATTTGAAGCGAACAACGGCACTTGCTGAATATCTTGCAAAAATCCACCAAAAGAGGCACACTGCTCCTGAATTGTATATACGTAAGATTCGTGATATAGTAGGTCACGGCGAATGCATAATGGGTCTGACAGATAGCTATCCGGACAGCCTTTCTTATATTACGCCAGAAGAGTTGTGTGCGATTGAGCAAAAGTGCGTTGAATGGCGCTGGAAGATTAAAACCTGTACAGACAGATTATGTATGACGCATGGCGATTTTCATCCATATAATATCATGTTCCAAAAGGGCACTGATTTTACAGTACTTGATCGAAGTCGTGGTGAATGGGGCGAAGCAGCAGATGATGTATCGTCCCTTGCTATGAATTATATTTTCTACGCCCTGCAAACCAACGGTTCTTTTACTGGCGGCTTTAAACAATTGTTTGAGGCGTTTTTTGAGAGGTATCTTGAAATTACGGGGGATTATTTTTTGTTTAGGGTAATCCAGCCCTTTTTCGTGTTCCGCACTCTTGTCGTGGCAAGTCCTGTGTGGTACCCCAACCTATCTCTTGATCTTCGAGGGAAACTGTTTAATTTCCTTTATAATATTTTAGAAGTTGAAGAATTCAATCCTTCAGAGGTTGATAAACTAATAGAGTCCTGAAATATCTGTATTTGAGCCTCTCTTGATCCTCCCAATACTTATACGAGGCTGTAAACTTACCCTGTGAATTTCGTGTTTATGATTTGATAGGTCTTTCACTATCTGTTGAGGTTTCTTTGGTTTTGTCATGGGAAACTGTGTTGCCTAAGGTGTTTGTATTGAAAAAAGAGGATTTTAGATATAGGTTTTATCCTGAGAACCTGTCCTGTCAAGAAGACATATAATTTTTATCTGGTTTTTATGGTTGTGTGGCCTGATTTAGTCGAAAAGTTGATTGCTGTAGCTATTGTTATGACAATTTAATTTTTAGACATTTTAACATAATGATTTACACAAATATTAAGCATTTAAATTAACTGAACATCGAGTATATTTGTGTTTTTTGTTGCGATGTGTCTTGAAAAAAAACCACAGAAGACACGGAGGAACACGAGAGTTGAACGGTATCTCTGCGATCTCTGTGGTTTACTACATTGGCTTTATTGGTTTAGGAAAATTGTCTAAAAATTAAGTTGCTGAGCACTGGAAGCTTCAAGCGGAGTTGATTTCAGTTTAGCATCATTTGAATCGGCAAGTTTGATAGTCTTCTCACCAACCATCTCCACCATTTTACCATTATCCCAACTGATGATGTGAGGCGAGTCACGAAATTTTTAGAGCAATATTCTGCTGAATACAATGTTCGTGTGGTGGAACTTATAAAGAGCTCGTGAAGTTATGGAGCCGTCGGTCGAATAACATTATCCCAAAGCCGTTTTATTGTTTGTGGAGTTTTTTCAGGCACATGCTATTCTGTCGCAGCTTTAAATGCCTGTATTATCTATATGACTCCAAATTCAGTCATCATGCTTTCAAGCTCATCCATCGTGATTGGCTCAGGAATCACGAACCGGTCGTTTTCAAGGATATTACTGGCAAGTTTGCGGTATTCTTCTGCCTGGTTGCAGGTCGGATCGTATTCGATTACAGTTTTCTTCCTGATCTCTGCCTGCTGGACAATATTGTCCCTTGGCACGAAGTGCACGAGCTTGCTTCCAATCCGTTCTGAGAATGCCCCCACCAGTGCCAGTTCATTTTCGACATTGCGGCTGTTGCAGACGATGCCTCCGAGTCTGATCTCTCCTTCCTCTGCGAACTTTACAATCCCCTTGCAGATGTTGTTTGCAGCATAGAGAGCCATCATTTCACCTGATGTCACGATGTAGATTTCTTTGGCATATCCCTCACGCATTGGCATAGCAAAACCTCCACAGACCACGTCACCAAGAACGTCATAGAAGACAAAATCAAGGTCTTCGTCGTAAGCTCCCAGTGCCTCAAGAAGCTTTATCGCGGTGATTACACCTCTTCCTGCACATCCAACACCAGGTTCAGGCCCGCCTGCTTCGACACACCGTATTCCACCGAATCCGGTGTGCAGAATTTCCTCAAGTGTCACGTTCTCTGCCCCGACTTCTCGGAGGGTGTCAAGAACGGTTGGCTGCATCTTTCCACCCATCAGCATTCGTGTCGAGTCTGCTTTTGGGTCACATCCGATCTGCATGATCTTGTTGCCCATGTCGGCAAGTGTTGCAGTCAGATTCTGGGTGGTTGTGGATTTTCCGATACCACCCTTTCCATACATTGCTATTTGTCTAATTATATATACCTCCGGTTAATTCTTATGTTCTACTCATATCGCCTGCAGACGCTGATTGAACCAGCATACATCAGTATCTCCAAATAATATACCCAGTTATCATAGTCTCAACTGAACCGTCCATTTAATTTTGCTATAAGATGTGGATATATTATCGATGACTCCCTGATGCTTTATCAACCTGCACCCCCATATTACTGTGTCGTAGAGGTGGCCACCTTATAATATACTCTTATATCATGCAATACACTCTTCTTACATATCTAACATGAACACTTTGAAACTTACCTCATTTTTGCACAACACAACCTATAGCGATTGTAGCACTGGTTCATAAGCAAAATAAAAAAATCAGATACGACATCTTTTGATTTTGATACTTATATAAGCTTCATCCTGAACACGGAAACCTGTTTCAATTCTCCATCTCCTTTTATATGAAGCAATAATGTGATCCAGATCAATTGAAGATTGTTTTGTAGCGAATGCCCAGTCGTAGGATTTATCACTTCTTTTGTCGAATATTTGTTTTAATAATGCAAGAGTGGTCTCTTCTCTCAGAATTGTTTTATTTATATTCAGTTTGAACTTATACTTAACAGTTTTCTTTTCTATTTCTTCTATTTGAGCAGGTTCTTTCCGAATTTTAGAAGTTTTTGGGACAAAAATGAGATATGGGTAAATGGTTTTAGAGAGCGTCAGCACAAATCCCTTGCCAAAACTCCGCTCATTTGGGAAATACATCGCACCCCAACTTCTCCTTGAGTTCAGCCACCTTCCTTGGAACTTCTGTTACTACATCCACCTCTCCATCCCCGACGATATAAACTTCCGAGAGTTCTTCCAGCAGATCCGTGGGCGAGATCCTACTGAGAAGACTCACGCTTTTAAGCATCGCCTCGATCCTGCAGTAGCCATAGAGCAACAAAAAGGTTGCAAATAAATTCCCAAAAACACCTTCATCATCCTACAAATACATTTTATCAGCATTCAGCACGTTCTTGTAGCTATCAAACAGATTATCCACGCCATCACGCTGTTTGTACATCAAGAACGCCCCTTTCTTATCAGTATCCAGATCAAATAGCATAAGAATTTTTCCTGCATGTTTTAGACCTTTTTCGAGACTATCTCTCTCGATTTTCCCCCTCACCGAGCCTCTGATACCGCGTCCTTTCTTTTTCCATCTTTAAGACCAAATCCTCAAACAGGTAGAGAAAATAACCCTCTACTCGCCTCTTTCCGGATTTAATCAAACGTTTACAGTAAAAGAATTGTTTGGTGAGATTTACTTTGATATTATAAAGTTTACTGTTTCTTCTTGCAGGAAGAAAAAAAGACACTCATTTTTCGAGTAAAAACTCCAAAACATCCTCTGAAAAGAACCCTCTGTCGAGCATGAGTATTTTGCCCTTGATTCCCATCTCTTTGATAGAGTTATACCTCAACTTTGGAAAATTGGAAACCAAAAAAAAAGCCGTAGCCATTCGACTACCCGCCAGATCCCAAAAAACCGAAGACTAACTCCAACCCAAAACAACTATCATTTGACCTATTGAAACATACCCAGTTTCGCAATTATTCCACGTTGTGAGGGTGATGGTTTCAGCTTCACATCGTACCGCAGCACCCCAATTTTCAAGATTCTTCACAAAACGCCCGACACTGCTAGATCGTACCATCGATATGAAATGGAAATTATACCGAATAAGCCACCGCAGGTATCTGATTGTTTCCTCATTCACATTTCCTTGATCCGTAATTATGATCTTGTGGCAGGCACTGTCATTCAATATCTAATACTTCTATCGCATCGTTTTCAGGAAATCACCGAACATAGTGACATCAGGCGTATTTCCGGGGTGTGTACTGACAAAAAAGATATCTGCTGCTCATTCACCCCGAAAACGAGATTGACCTATGGTATACCTCTTCGTTTCTGCGTGCTGTAACCTAACTTAATTAGCCCAATTTCGCCGTCTTTATAGACATTAAACCCAAGTCATCAGGACAGTGATATATTTAAGTGCTCTACTTACCAGTTCGTCCTCGGCGTACTCGATTAAAATGTATTCGAAGAACAATTGGTCAGCTATTTTTTCGAGGCCCCAGGTAGCCATACTTTTTCTTATGTGGCTTACGCCACGTGATATTCCATGACATTGTTACGAGATCTGTGTGTGTAAGAAAATATTTCAGTTCATTGCCTGCAAATGCTTCTTAATGGGAGAGAATTGGGGAATAAATGGGGCGCAGAAAGGCGATTATCAGATTAAAATATAATTCTCAAAGTTGAGATGCAATCAAGAATTAAAAGTTACAGGTTATCTCTGCACAACGAATTCGTGCAGTGCTTGCGCAATAGAGAATTAAAAACTACCTGCCATTTCTGCACAACGAATTCGTGCAGTGCTTGCGCAATAGAGAATTAAAAACTACCTGCCATTTCTGCACAACGAAGTTGTGCAGTTGTGTATATGTGCGAGGGACGAGATTCGAACTCGCGAACACCTATGTGAACAGGCCCTCAACCTGTCGCCTTTGACCTGGCTGGGCAACCCTCGCACAAAAATGTGTAATTATTGCAGTGTTTGAAGGATTTGCTTAAGAGTGGACGCTTTCCCTTGCAGTATATTTGAAGCCTCTGTTATTAGTTCTTTCGCTGTATATGATCTATCCGACTCAAAGTTAAGTATTACCACACTTTCGTCTTGGTCCACGGTTATGGCATCAATATCGCATGCACCTTCGCAGAGTTTGCAAAGTCCACATTTGAGTGGATCAGTGACTACAGCAGTAGTGCATTGCAATTCTATAATGTTTTGTGGGCATGCTTCTACACATATACCACAAGCGTCACAGTCTGTTATGGTAATTTTCGATAGGTTTTTATACCCACATGCCACGCCTGCTTGCCATTTTGCATGGGTTTTTCCAAGCCCAAGTCTTGCTATAGCTTCTAAAAATAGCTTCTGATCTTCTTTTAATTCTATTATTGGAATCTTTGGATCCGCTGGATATACGTTTGGATCAGATGATATAATATCACCTGAATAAACCATTTTTGGCCCCTCTACACTGAGAGTCAAAGAAAGCTGGCACATGGTACAACCTTCCCCATTGCATGAACACTCCTCTGGAAGGTTATAGCTTTTCAGGTCAGTTTTTATAGGTATTAGTCCAAGTCGCAGGGCAATTTGTTCATCAAATAATACTGATGTATTGTCATAGATGTTCACATCGTCTATTGCAAGGGTTGGAACCTCTGACAACATCATTCTTCGCAGACTGTTTACAAATGCATTGGTTGTATTTTTTATTATTATTTTTGCTTTGCTATCAGAAAGTTCAATGACATCTATTTCCATTTTTTTATACCCTTCTGCCGCGTTTTGAACGAGTGCCATCATGTGGTATGGGCGTAACGTCTTCAATGCGGCCTATGTGCATGCCTGCTCGTGCAAAGGCTCTAATAGCTGCCTGGGCACCAGGCCCCGGGCTTTTTTGTTTGTTTCCTCCCGAGGTTCTCACCTTCACGTGAATGCCGATAATCCCCCTGTCTTTAAGCTTTTCTGATATTTGTGTTGCCATTTTCATGGCAGTGTATGGTGAACTTTCGTCACGTGCAGCTTTTGTGACCATTCCACCAGATATCTTTGCTATTGTTTCTGCACCTGAAATATCTGTTACTGTTATTAGTGTATTATTGAATGATGCATAAATATGAGCTATTCCCCATTTTTCTTCTGCCATCGTGTATTCACTCCTCCTGTGTTGTATTTGTAGTTTCGAGGGCTACAGTCTGGATGACTTTTTCTTGGCGCTCCGGATGATCTTCACTGTTGAGAGGTGATGATGTGTAATAACTGATGTGCATTTCTTCATCTTTTGTTAACATGTAACCTGGCACAGTGATTTTGCAGCCGTTGACTGCCACATGCCCGTGTACTACAAATTGGCGTGCCTGCCTTTTTGTACGCGTAATTCCCTGTTTGTGCGCCTGGGTTTGTAACCGTCGCTCCAGTATTGATGGTACCTCAAGGGCTAACACATCGTCCAAGCTGCCTTCTTCGCTTAGTATACCGTACTTTTTTAGTCTTGTTAGTATGTCGTTTGTCTCTCTTTTGATGTGAGTACTGACTTCACCTTTTGTTGTTTCAGCCAGGAGCCTCATAGCAGCCTGCCTATATTTTTTAAGGATGATATGTGCTTTCCACACTTCCTTTTTGTTTCGAAGACCGTAGGTCTTGATAAAATCTACCTCACCTGCTATCCTTTCTTTTTGCCATGGATGTTTTGGCGTTTCATAACTTTTACGATTTTTACCTGGATATCCCATATATACTCACCCTACTCTTCGCCTGCTCACTCCGACTGTTGCACCGCGCCTTCCTGTGGATTTTGTTCGCTGCCCCCGCGCCTTAAGTCCCTTTTCATGACGACTTCCTTTATAGGAGTGTGTCTTTTTCATCGTGTTAATGTCTTCTCGTAACACAAGTGCAATATCACCGCCATATATGTGTCGATTTTCACCAGTTAGAAAGTCCTTTCTTCTGTTCAGCATCCATGCCGGAAGAACTGTTTCAATTTTTGCAACAGCATCCTTGAGACGGTTGATTTCTTCTTCACTCAGGTACCCCATCTTCTTTTTATGATCTATCTTCGCAGATGTGGCAAGGATTCGAGCAGTTCGGTGATTCACTCCTTTTAAACCGGTGAGTGAATATATTACCGGCGATCTACCTTCAATGTCTGTTTCAGCTATTCTAACGATGTGCTGAATCTCTTCTTCTATTTCAGTGTTATCAGGATTATTAGCCAATGCTTACATTGCCTCCATGGTTGTAAGATTTTAGCTCCACACAAAGTGCGAAGCATTCCAATTAACAGGAATGTATCATCTTTTACAGGATTCATAGTACATAAGTCTTGGCGTGCAGGCTGTTGTTAACTTATTGTAGGTAATTACTATTTTATCTAAAAATAAAATTCTGAAGCCTATAGTAGGTTTGCGAGTTTTTTTAATTTCTTTATTCGCTACGTGTGTGTAAATCTGTGTAGTTTTCAAATCCCTGTGTCATATCAGTTGTTGGATATAACTGATATCTGCTTATGAGTCTAATAGATGGGTTACAAAACTATGCCTTAAGGTATGTGGTGTTACATTCCTTTTGATTCCTGTTTTTCTCGAAGCAGATTTGATAATCTGTTGAATCTCTTTGAGAAATAGATATCGAACCGGTCTATTTCATGCCATATCTTCTCAAAGTTTTTATTATAGTCACCTGTATAGCATTTGATAAAATGGAGTACCTTTTAAGAATCGATTAATCCTGCCCCTCCTATTCAGTTAGGCACACACTCCAAGCGCCTTTAATATCCCCTTCTGCCTTTTCGTTTGCTCTGTAACAATCTGAGTTCCATCAGGCAATATCATTACTTTGTTCTTTT
>RXIJ01000033.1 GCA_004212095.1 Methanosarcinales archaeon
CGGCATGAAGTATGTAGAGCAGTGCATGCAGAACAGAATGCAATCATCCAGAGTGCACTGCATGGCATCAGCATAAAGGATGCCACCATTTATTGCACTCACCAGCCCTGCAGACTCTGTGCCAAGATGCTAATCAACGCACACATCAAGCGGGTGGTGTTCGGGGAATCGTATCCGGACCGGGAAGCAATTAATTTTTTCAATATGGCAACAGTTGAAGTAGTGCAGTTAGAGAGCAAGATAGAAGAAAAGTGATGAAAATTTATATTAAAACGTATGGCTGTACTGCCAACCATGCGGATTCTAGATATATTGCCGAGGCAATTACCAGTATCGGTCACACACTCTGTGATGAAGCAGATGCAGATATGATTATTGTTAACACCTGCACGGTTACAGAATGTACCGAGCAGAGAGTGCTCTCATACATCCGGAGTCACCACCATGACCACCACAGTGACAACCATGGAAAAGATATGATCGTTGCAGGATGCCTTCCCGCGGCACAGCCAGAGTATATGCGCCAGCTTGGAATTGACAAATTCATTACACCAAGAACACTTAACGATATTACAAGGCTTATTCCTGAAAACACTACAAAGCCAACTACTAAAAACACTGCATCAAGTTTGATACCCCCAAATCCCCCTCCAACCAGCACAGCCATTGCCGTTCCAATGGAAACAATGGGGTCTGGGCCTAAAATAGCTCAAAATCCCCCTCCAACCAGCACAGCCATTGCCGTTCCAATGGAAACAATGGGGTCCGGGCCTAAAATAGCCCGCAACAATCTTCCAACCAGCACAGCCATTGCCGCTGTAAATATTGCTACGGGATGTATTGGAGACTGCTCCTATTGCATCGTCAAAAAAGCAAGAGGAGAACTTACAAGCAAATCCATACCAGAAATAAAACAGGAGGTTACCAAACTTATATCAAATGGAATATGGGAGATTCAACTTGCCGGACAGGACACAGCATGCTATGGTCTGGATACAGGATACAGCCTGCCAGAGCTATTGGACGAGCTATCAAACATTCCAGGGGACTTTCGCATCAGAGTGGGAATGATGAACCCTGCTGCTGCAAAGAATATTACAGATGAACTGATTGAAGCCTACCAAAATGAGAAGATATACAAGTTCCTGCATCTGCCGGTACAAAGCGGCTCTGACACCGTACTTGAAGATATGAAGCGCCATTACAAAACAGAAGACTACCGCAAGATCATAAGTGCATTTAGAAGCCACTATCCGGATGGAATCGTCTCCACTGATTTTATTGTGGGGTATCCGACTGAGAGAGGTGAGGATTTTCAGGACACGCTTGTGTTGTTAAGAGAGGTGCAGGCATTTAAAGTTAACATCACACGTTTTTCACCACGCCCCCACACAAAAGCCAGCCAGTTAAAAGAGATTTCCAGTGGAATAAAAAAGGAACGCTCAAGAGAGCTTACAAAAGAACATCATCGAATAGCCAGGCAAATTCTTCATCGCTACATTGGCAAAACCTGTAATGTAACAGTCACCAAACGTGGAAAAAATAACACCAGCGTCACCAGGGATAATAATTATCGATACATCGTGATAAAAGAAAAACTACCACTCACCTCACACCACAGAGTCAAAATAACAGATGCAGCAATTACATATTTAGTAGGAGAGAGGATGTGAGTTTGCAGCCTAACATTTAATAGACCAACATTGTTATATGTGTTTTTACCTAAATGTAATATTATGAACTCTATGAATTTGAAGAACATCGTCTTGCTTGTTGCAGCAGTGATTGTTGCACTCCTGTTTTTTCGCTTGCTTTTTAACTTTGTCGTATGGATTATATATGCAGTGCTGTTTTTAGTAATTGTATACGTGGCATATAATTTTTTAAAGAGGACTTTATGAACTATTCCACTCCCTTTATGTCATCATGATTCAGTGTTTAAAGGTTTTTTCATTTTAAAAATAAAAAGAGTGCGTGGACATTCCACGCACACAACACAGACTTATCGATTAAGTTCTTTACCCTGTCTGCCATTACCGCGACCATTTCTATCTTGCAATGGCTCATAATCGTCGTCCTGTCCGTTTGGAATGCCATCGCCGTCAGAGTCCCTACCGTTGGTGCCGATATTGTCACAGACACCATCATAATCTTCATCGGTAAAGTTCATGCCGCCGCATCCACATCCGCAGTTGCCAAGATTGTCACAGACACCATCATAATCTTCATCGACAAAGTTCATGCAGGTGCCGATATTGTCACATATTCCATCGCCGTTAGTATCCATATATTTGGCGCTGCAAATGCCGCCACCATGTCCGTACTGGGCAGCAGCAATTCCTGCGAAGAGTGCTACCAGTGCAACGATCAGGATTCCAGTTATTGTTTTTGTCTTCATTTTTGTCTTCACCTCCTGTTCGAGTTTAGCCCATTTGGGCAATACTCAATTGGTGGGCTTAATAAATATCATTATTCCAGAATTATATCCCAATCTAACCAGAATCATACCCAAATTCACTCCGAACTGAGGTATAGCAGCACCAGTAGCGCCATAAATTCTAGTGTGTCCGGTATCACGTCAAGCGGCCCGAGTACGCACATCCGACGCCCGTATGCAGCAGTATGCATGCATGGAGTCGATGTGACTGCCTGTAAGAGCAGGATAAACACAAATATCATCAAACCCAGTGTGAACTTCGATTTGATCTGTGCGTAACTTCGGATATAAATAGCAAGCAATAAAACCAGCAGTACTACATTTGCTGTGGTTATGATCGTCTTTATGTTCATTATGAGTACTGGATCGTACATAGATAGTTGCATATTATCACCTATTTACTTTAATTTATTCCCAATTTTCTCCCAAATCTCTTCAAATAGCGCATAATTTCCCTCCATGACTGATGATAAAAAATACATTGTGCCATAGCCGCCACCCACAGATGTGATCATGCCGTTGTCGGAAAGAACCTTTAGATGGTGTTTTATCGTCTTATAGTCCAATCCCAACACTTCTGATAACTGATTGGCATTATATGGGCGGTCATGCATCGCCTTGATTACGCGAGCACGGTTCACGCCACCTTTTGTGCCTGCAATCAGCCACCAGAGTAAGCGTTTCATAGCATGTAATTAACAGGCATGCTTTATAATCATAATCTCTTGAGAGCCCCAAAAAAAGCAGAGGAATGGGCAAACCAACCCTTCACAGAAGCGTACATGGCAATCACCTGCACTTGCCGCCTATACATTGTAGTAACAAGCCCGGTGATCTAAGCATGGCACATCATATTTACAACCGTTTTGGTAGGCTTCTCCCGTGAAGTTTTATTGCAACCGTCATAAAGATTACAAAGAATATCATAAGGGCCGTGGCATCAACTAAAATCGAATAGTAATTGGTCCCTTGGAACGAATATCTGCACAGGTCAGTTATGTAGGTCAGGGGAGATACCAATGCCAGCATCTGTCCCCATTGCGGCAGTTCCCCGACTGGGATAAATATACCGCTTATGAATACCAGTGGAAATTTTACCATTGTAGATATCATCATCACCGTGGATGTCATGCTAGTCGGTGTGGATGAGAATATCAGCCCCATAGCTGAGAAGCAGAATGCAGCCAGTACAATGCCAGCGGCAAGGATGAACGGATGTTCGACTGTCACACCGATTGCCATTCCAACCATTATTGGAACGAGAGATATCCCAACCCCAAAGAGCACGGATGCCAGCATATCACCCAACAGGATCGCTGTGATGGAAACCGGGGCTGCTGCAAGTCGCTCCAGGTTTCTGGTCTGTGTCTCGGTGGGTGCGATCACAGGAGTGATCGACATTGATGTGAAGAAGATCGTCATGCTCAGCAGTCCTGCGATAAGAAAATCAACAGTTAGGTCCCTTCCTATCACGAACGCCAGAAAAAGGAATACTGGAAAGAGAATACCAAATATTACTACAGGTCCCTTCATATAATAAATCCTGATATCTTTTTTGGCAATTGCACAGGCACGTTTTAGCTGATCGATCATCCCTTCTCCTCTATGAGTTTGATGAAGACATCTTCAAGCGTTGGTGCCAGCGTGTTTAGCATCACGATTTCCAGATTATTTGACCGGGAATAATCCACTAGTTGATATATCGTCCTACCGGGTTCGTTTGTATACAACCGTAGTTTATCGCCACTCATCCGGACATCGATAACTCCTGATAGGTCTAAAAGATCAGAGGCATCTACAGGCATGTCAAAACTGACCTCCACCCATTTTAACCCAGCAATTCTCATTTTGAGCTTTTCCGGGGCGTCTATGGCTGCTATCTTTCCATGATTGATGATTGCGACTCTGCTGCACAGCTGGTTTGCCTCCTCCATGTAATGAGTGGTGAGAAAAATGGTTTTCCCTTCTTTATTCAACTCCAACACCATATCCTTAATCAAACGTGCACTTATAACATCCAGACCCGATGTTGGCTCATCGAGAAAAAGTATTTCCGGGTCGTTCATGAGAGACATGGCGAAGATGAGTTTTTGCTTCATTCCTTTGGAGAATGTCTTAACCTTGTGATCTTTTCGGTCATATAGGTTAAACTTGTTCAAAAGCTCTTTAGCTCTATTTTTAGCATGATTTTTTGGTACACCGTACAGGTCTGCCATAAACTGTAAATTATTCCACGCAGAAAGTTCGTTGTATGCATTTGACAATTCCGGAACAACTCCAATGATCTGTTTGGCTTTAATCGGTTCACTCCGCAGATTAAAACCCATGATACTAACCCTGCCAGAAGTTGGTTTGATAAGTCCGGTAAGTATCCGCACAGTTGTAGTCTTACCTGCACCGTTTGGTCCCAAAAAACCAAATATTTTTCCTTCTTCCACTTCAAAACTGATATGGTCAACTGCTGTAAGTCCATTGTAATCTTTTGTTAGTCTCTCGACATTAATCACGGTTTTCATAGTCTTGAGCCCCATTTCCTAACAAATCGATGACTATTTGCGTTGTTTTTAGTTTCCAGATTTTCTCAGGCGCGCCTCCCCCCTTTTCTCTGTACTCAGAAACTTCAATGATTCCAGCGTGACTCAACTCTGATAGGTGGTAGTACAATCCGGAAGAGGTTAGTCTTGCGTTGTGCTCGGTTAAAAATTCATATATCTCCTTTGTGCTCTTGCTGCCCACTCCAATAAAATCAATGATTGTCCATCTGGTCGGGCAGTGAAGTGCGCTTATGCATGTTTTAAATCTTAGCATACGTGGATGGCAATTACACATTGTATCACCTGAATATTACAGTGTTTTACAACAATATTACAGGCTTAAATATGTTTCGATGTGACAATAAACAAGCAATAACCGAATGGCTTAAGTATCGATTGCTTAGAAAATAAATAACCACTCACCTTTTAGAAACAAAGGTACCGATAACGATAAATCGTTTATTTCCACTTAATATTCATTGCCGTCCTATATGGTGTAAGGTGGGGAAACAGAACTTGTATTCAAAGAATTGAAAAGCAACTACCGGATGGATCAGATACCAGGTAAAAACCCAAATATAGCGAAATGCTTGGTTTGGATCGCTATTCTGACGTTAATGTGCCCAGCGTCGAATACTTCGGCCGGTTTGTAATGCAAATCCCGAAAATGCAAACACGTACACACATCTGCGATTGGCAAGGGTATTTAGTGAACAATCAGACCGATTATTAAACGAGGTGCTTGAATGTATGGGGCTAAAACCGGATATGCTTACTTTATATGACATTTGTATTGGTCAAGGATGTAATCCAAATGTTAAGCGAGAAAGGTTGATGGAACGATTGTGTTACTTAACCGAACACGGATGAAAATCTGTCAGATTATTATGCTGAATAACAAAGGCTAAATATTTCTAAGCCTAACACGTGCTGGATGATTATCGGTACACGTGGAAGCAAGCTTGCTCTTGCACAAGCACTAATTGTTCAGAAAAAACTGCGTTCCTTCGGCACAGAGGCAACACTGAAAATTATCAAAACAAGAGGCGACAAGATCACCGATCGTCCGTTACATGCTGTTTCTGGTTTTGGCGCTTTTGTATGTGAAATTGATGAGCACATGTTTGCAGATAATATTGATATTGCTGTACATTCGATGAAAGATGTGCCAACAGAGCGGCCGGAAGAGTTAACCATAGCAGCAGTGTTAAAGCGAGACTCTCCTTATGATGCGCTTCTAACGAGAGACAACGTCACACTTGAGGAGTTACCAGAGAGTACTGTTATTGGGACAGCAAGTCTTCGCCGCCGCTCCCAACTGCTGCGATACCGCAAGGATATTATTGTGAAGGATATACGCGGCAATATTGACACTCGCCTTCGGAAACTGCATGATGGAGAATATGACGGTATTATTCTCGCTGAAGCCGGCCTTAATCGTATGAAATGGGATTTACCATGTAAGAGGCTCTACACAGAGCATTTTTGCCCATCTGCAAACCAGGGCAGCATCGCAGCAGTAACCAAGAAGAATAGTGAAGCAGAGTCTGTAGTAAAGGTGCTTGACCACCAGCAGACCAGAATCGAAACCGAGGCAGAACGCATAATAATCAGTGTGCTTGGTGGTGGTTGTGTGGTTCCTATTGCAGCTTTTGCAAAGAGCATGAACAGGTACATGCACGTTACAGCAGAAGTTTTATCCATCGATGGAAAACGATACACAAGAGTGGAAGAAGATATTACCTTAAAAGACTATGAAGTGCATGCACGAGATCTCGGTGAAAAACTTAAAAAATCAGGTGGTTATGAACTGATCAATGAAGCTAAAAAATATTTTTCACACGTGAGAGGAGAAACATGAGAGATAAAAAAAATTATGGAGTTGTGTATCTTGTTGGATCAGGTCCGGGGGACCCGGAACTGCTCACAATAAAAGCAAAGAGGCTCATCACCGAAGCAGATGTTATACTCTATGATCAGCTACCAGGGAAAGAGATACTTGCTATGATGCCTGATTCTGCTGAGAAAGTAGATGTCGGAAAAAAAGCAGGGCAGCACACGCTTCCACAGGAGAAGATCAATGAAGTGCTTGTTAAAAAAGCAAAGGAGGGCAGAATGGTTGTGCGTCTAAAAGGTGGCGACCCATACGTGTTTGGGCGTGGTGGCGAAGAGGCAGCAGAACTGCGTGAAGAGGGCATTCATGTTGAAGTTGTACCAGGCATTACTTCTGCCATTGCAGCACCAGCATGCGCTGGCATACCAGTAACGCACAGGGAGCACGCCTCGATGTTTACAATAATCACCGGACACGAAGATCCAACAAAGAATGACACCTCCCTTGACTGGAATCTCCTTGCACAGTTCAATGGCACACTGGTTATACTCATGGGTGTAAAGATGCTTGAGCGAAACGTCAGCGAATTAATAAAATATGGCAGAAACAAGGACACGCCAGTAGCTATTATTGAAAAAGGCACCAGAGCAGACCAGAGAGTTACTACAGGCACTCTTGCTTCCATTGTAGAGATTGCAAAACAGCAGCAGATAAAAGCACCTGCCGTAATCGTAATTGGAGATGTGGTGAGCCTGTATAAGGAATTGAAGGGGTGAGTCCTACTTTTTGCACAACTTCGCTGTGTAGAAGCCCCAATATTTCCACACCCGATTAAAATCGGGTGCATCCACCGAGAGAGGTCGCGTATTGGCATAGGTATGGACAGAAGTGGAGTGAGAATATGTAAGCGATTTCTTATCCATGATCCTCATTAATCAGTTCTATTCCTTCTGGCTCATCAAGATACCAAGTTCTCCCTCTTTTTTCCAATATCCCAGTTACTCGAATCCTTTTAGAATTCCTGTGTGCATCAATAGCTAAGCGATATGAACTATCATCAGGTTTGATTGTTACAGGCATGGCTTCCTCTTCTTCGAGTGTCACTATTCTAACCACATTTTCTTTTTCCGATGGCTTTTTTCTAAGTTGGAACACATAACCAACCAACTCACGTTTTTCCTTATGAGTGTCCCCCTTCAATATCTCTGCTGCTTCAGTTAGATATCCTTTTGCAGAAGGCTGCAATGAAATATCTGTATGAATGTCGCTCGGGATTGGCCACATGGGTTCCAAATTCACAGAAATATTTAAATCATTGCCTATTCCAATATCAATAATATCCAATAACGTATCGCACATATTTGCATTGAGTCCTGTAGAATAATTATCAACTATTGGGGCTGAGCTTTCTTCCAGAATGGAATCTTCGACATTCATAGTACCTCGGATAACGCGTAATATTGCCCCCCTTCCAAACGGTGCTGAGGTAACATTCCCTTGCAAATCAATTTGCAGGATTTTTGGCCTTTCCAGTTGGCAGTGAATATTTGCTACGAAACTTCCATATTGACTTTGTCCGATTCGGTAAGTTTCAACAGATTTCATCGCATCTGGGAACATGCGTGAAACACTCTTCTGTAGATCAAGTTCTGCGCATGTGCTATAAACAAGAAGGTCATACACACTTTTGTATAAAGATATCCCTTGTTTAATTGGTATGCTTCCGATTTTAGTTTTCAGTGTTGGGATTCGAACTTTAAGCATATCTCCAAAAACCAATATTTGAGATAACACGTCCTCAAAGTCTCTTTCCTCAAAAGCCGAAATACAATCTACAGCAATCTCTACCACTCTATTGTAATCTATCAATTCCCTTTTTGATGGTATTAGCACCTCAAGATATTTGTTTTCTTGAATAGGATGAGGCGATCTAAATTTTAGTAATTCTACACGTCCAAATGGTTCTTCCTCCCAACCTCTATCTTTAAGATAATTTTTTAGATTTTGGATGTTCACTTGTTCTATGGGATATTTCCTTGGGGGCAGTCCATAATTCATGGGAGTTCACCTCCTTTAATACGATCCATAATAGACTTTAAAGACGAATCGGTGAACATCTGTTCTTTCGGAATCTTGATTCCTTGAGTTACTCTATTTGTTGAAGCGGGCATCCCTCTCAGTGACATCCAATAACCACAATGCCTTAATGTTGTACATTCTTCATAAACCGATAACCAATCATCTTCATCGCTCGGCATACAATATAAAATAAGTATAGCAGGATTGGCACGGTCTTCTAAAATAAGCGTATTATATGTACCAATTTTAAGATCATAATGAATACAGTTGTCATCATTAGAATTTATAAAATTATGGGAAGCTTTTGCTTGGATATGTAGGCGGCGTCCAACATCAACTCTTCTTTTTCCGATTTGCTCTACATCACCAATTTCAAGATCAATTCCATAATCATGTCCTGACGGGCGACCACAATTATAACCTGCTTTAGCAGCTACTGATGAGATGTATGCAGAACTTAAATCTTCTTGGCGGTGTTCTCGTGTCAAGCTCATTTGGCCACCTTCATTTCACTTTCCACAGTACATGGTATCGTATTTAACATGATCTCCAATCCATATAAAGATGGCTATGTGGTCTACACTCAATCCAGTCACTATACCCTGTGCTTATAGGTACAGGGATTGTTAGCGTTTTTGGCATACAAAGGTTTCATTTTTATTTTGTCTTGTGTAGAGATATATTTCTCCACAACTTCCAGATCCATGATAGCATCCCGGAGCCAATATGTGATTGAGTCACCATTCCTTTAGATGTGGAAAGTGTTGTCTCAATATTCTACTGCTTCTACTTTTTATCTTCTTGGCTTATACAGCTTACAGAATACTTTGGTGGATATTTTATGAAGAGGTGGACGTGATCAACATTCACAGCCATATCTATGATTTGAATGTCAATTTCACTGCACGTTTTTCTGATGATACCTTCTGTAACAAGGGTAAATCCCCAACCAATATTTTTCCTTGACTTTCAAAGAAGCGTAAATTGACCCACTGATTTTTCTTAAAAACCGTTAGCCATTGGACACGTTGCGGTCATGCAAGATGTATGACCTAACTTTTGATATTACCATAGTGTTGCCTCGCACAAAAAATAGATGGAAAGCTATGAAAGAAGAAAGGCAAAGATACTTGAGAAACTTGCTGATCTGCAACGAAGGCTTGAGAGCAACAGAGGCAAGGAGCGGGATGTAAGTTTTTAGGGTATGTTTGAAAGTCAAGTTTGAAAGTTACCAGTATTTCTGCACTTGATTTCTCCGCAATCAAGAATTATTTTCTGCACAACGAAGTTGTACGGCAGTTAGGTTAATCTCTGTACACGAAGGGTACGGTTCTGCAGAATCATCAGCGCATCGAGTGACGTCACTTTGTTATCGCCACTTATGGCAGCTCCCACAACAGCGGGAATTGCTCCAACCGCCATCTGTAGTGCTATAAATGCATCATTCGCTGTTACTACCCAGTCCAGATTGAGATCGCCTCTTAGGATTGGATCACGAAATGCATACAGGTAGCCAGGGTCTGAGCCGATGAAGAGGATTCTATCAGAAACTGCTGGCTGTGCTAGTTCCAGTTGCAAGTGTCATAAGTCCAGATTGAGATCGCCGGTCTCTGCATTGAAACCGTAAACTGTGCTTTTATCATAGTTTGCTGTGGTGTAAACCATGCCGTTTGCAACAACTGGCGATGAGTCGCACTTTCCGCCTCCCAGAAGATCGTGTTTGTCACAGGCGCATATCCACTCACATTCCCGGTGCGCTCTGGGTTATGATGGAACTGTGGCCAGTCTGTAGATACTATGGATGTGGTGAGCGCAAGCAGTAAAATAATCGTTAATATTTTTGTGTTCGTGTGTGCTGTGCCTCCATTGGTTTAATGTACTATATTATTTGCTGTAACTTAAATATATTTGTTGTACCTGACTGAACACTTGTGAGTTAACCTGTGAGAGTTAAGGTTTTAACCTTACGCACCTTTGTTTAGAGATAATGCTTAAACAACGATTTGTTCCGGACACAAGTGCGCTTACAGATGTGCGGGCAAGAGAAAAAACAGGTGACCAAACCTTCAATGTTTATATATCCAGTATACTGGATACTATTGCAGAAGCAAGACTCAGACTTGGCATAAGCTGCTATATCCCCTACCCGTCAGTATACAACGAACCCTTAGAGTTTGCAAAGAATGATGACTGTGGTGAGGGGATTTGCAGATGGTCAGAACAACTTGGACTCCGCTTTGTTGATGCTAAAACATTTCCTCTGATGCTTGGTAAGTATCTATCTAAAACAAGGGAAATTAAGTAAATGATTACTGCTTACATATCAACCCTTGCCTTTGTGGTGATATTGTTTCTGACACTGCGGGATATTCGCATATTTCATAGAACCAATATTTATGCCTACAGAAGGGGAGCACTTCGCGGATTAATTGCAGGTTTTGTTGCACTGTTTGGTCTTATGCTCTCAATTAATCCGGACATTTCTCCAACGATAGGATTGCTGTTAACATTTATCGCTGTTATGATAAATAAAAAAGAAGCAAGAAAGGATATATTCACACATAATGAAACCACACTCCAGCGATTTCTTGGTGCAGGTAATAAATAATGTTTGGTGACTCACAAAAACTGTATGTGAGCGAAACCCGCAGGCATCACGCGGGCGTGGCGTTTATACTTTCATATACGTTAAAAAATATTAAAAAAATATAGTAATATTTTACAGACTATAACTTATCTTTCAAGGCTTGCTTTATATCCTCTGCAGTTACAGTCACTCGATTAGCATGCTTTGCAAGATCAACAGCGCGTCTTGCAATCTTGGTGCCGTATTCTTCGAGATGCTCTGCCAAAGCTTCGCGTCCAGTTTCACTAACTCGGGTTGCACCCGCACGTTTGATAATTCGCCCTACCGGAGCGAATGATAATATATTTGTTTTTGCCATATAATCACTTCGTTTATCCAATAGCCGAGAAGACCCCTTGCGATAGCTGAGGGATGAATCGGCTCCTTTTTTTGTGGGCAGTTTAACATAATGGTAGTCGCAACTACATGCCAGACCTGGCCCAGGTCTGTTGGTTCTCATTGGGATTGTTAAGAGGGGGTTTTTAAACCTGTCACACTGAGAGTTTCCTCTCTATTTAATGACAAATCACAGTTGCTACGGACTTGGGGAGCATCCATAGGTGTGTATGTATTTATCCTTCCTAACTGCTGCGTGTTTTCCTTTCTTTTGCTTTCGCTCCCTAATCAACCAGTTGCCCTTGCTCCTCACGGTGCAAGCCCCTTCCGAGAGGGAGGGGTGATTGACCTAAGTTGACTAATAGTGGGGTAATACTCCACATACAGCCAATTAAAGCTCTAATTTAGAATTAACGGTATATAAACCTTGTGTAATCATTGAGCTCATTCTTTCCTGTTTCAAGTGCTATTGTGTTATCAATCAATGAAAAGTGTGAATAATCCTGCTTCTCCGAAATCCATCAAGTCTCTGACTACAGGTTGATGTTAAGAGTTAGGCTAATTAGTAAAATGCTAATTAGTAAATAGCTTGCGAAGATTTTATATACTATTAATAACATGTATATTAATGGTGTGAACGAGGTGAATACTTGAAGCGTTTAGGTGTAATACTTCATGTGATACACAATGGTAACTTGATAGCACGGAGTGTTACTAAACTAACAAACACTGCATTAAATACTACTGTCTGGAATGAACAGGTAAAAAAGATTGGAAAAATTGTAGACATATTTGGTCCGGTGTCGAGACCGTATTTTTCAATAAAGCCTTCTAAAAAGTCGGATTTTAAGATACATGAACTAAAAGATAAAAATTTATATTTAAAATAAAATTTTTATTAGCAAACCTATGAGGAGAATGTTGAATGTCAGAAACTGAAGTGATACGAGAGAACATATTGTCTGAGCGAAAAAAAATAAAAGAAGTCATCAAACAAAAAAAAGAGAGAGAAAAATCTGAACTTGAAAAAACACAAATCGAGTGCCCAGAGTGTGGTAGCTACAATCTTGTTCATGATTATGAAAGGGCAGAACTCGTGTGCAGTGACTGTGGGCTTGTAATAGATACAAACTTTATTGACCAGGGGCCGGAGTGGAGAGCCTTTGATAATGATCAACGAATGAAACGTTCAAGAGTTGGTGCACCTATGACATACACCATTCACGACAAAGGTTTGTCCACGATGATTGACTGGCGAAACAGGGATACGTATGGAAAATCCATTTCTGCCAAAAATCGTGCACAGTTGTACCGACTACGAAAATGGCAGCGCCGCATACGGGTAAGCAATGCGACAGAGAGAAACCTCGCCTTTGCATTATCGGAACTGGATCGGATGGCATCAGCCCTTGCACTATCTCGAAACATCAGAGAAACTGCTGCTGTTGTCTATCGAAAGGCAGTCGGGAAAAACCTCATACGCGGTCGAAGCATCGAAGGTGTGGCAGCATCAGCTTTGTATGCAGCATGCCGACAATGTAACGTGCCGCGAACACTTGATGAGATAGGCGAAATCTCAAGAGTTAGCAGAAAAGAGATCGGAAGAACCTATCGATTCGTTGCCAGGGAATTAAGCCTCAAACTAACCCCAACATCTCCAGTGGATTATGTGCCTCGCTTCTGCTCAGGATTGCATCTTAAAGGTGAAGTAGAAAGCAAAACCGTGGAAATACTGCGACAGGCAGCTGAAAAAGAACTCACGAGTGGGCGAGGCCCAACCGGGGTTGCAGCTGCAGCCATATATATTGCATCCATCCTCAACGGGGACAGAAGAACCCAGCGCGAAGTTGCGGATGTTGCAGGGGTAACAGAGGTAACCATACGCAATCGATACAAGGAACTCGCAGAAGAACTTGACATAGAAATCATACTCTAAGACCATTTTTTTGTCAAATATCTTCTACCTGTGCTTCTGGTGGCTTGCCATTTTTATACTTGGGGCAGCCACTTATCCAATTTCTTATCGATTATTCCCTGCACTGAAAGATCGATACGGGTTTTCAAAAATCCTTGGTTTATCGTTATTCACGTATCTCTCCTATCTTTTTTCTGTTGATAAAACAATCATCATATTTATTGTTATAATTGTCTTTGGAATTGTTGTTTTTCAGAAACTGAGGCTGAAACTGACTCTTCCCCCATTTTGTAGTTTCTATGAAGTGCTGTTTGCTGCCTCTTTTTTCTTGTTTGCGTTAATCCGCTCTTTTTATCCTGAGATCAACGGAGCAGAGAAATTCATGGATTTTGCTATTTTAAATGCAGTCTTCAGAGCAGAAAGTTTTCCTCCGCTCGATCCATGGCTTTCCGGAGAGAATCTTGATTTTTATTATTATTTTGGACATTTGATGGTATCAAGCATCGCAAAGCTCACAGGCACACCTGTGGGGGTGGCCTACAATCTTGGTCTTTCGATGTTTTTTGCTCTTGCAGTTACTACCGCTGCATCACTTGGATACAATCTTACCAACAAACGAAAGTATGCGATGTTGACAGCGTTCTTTGTGGTAATCTCAGGCAATCTCAAGTCAGTGCTTCTTGCATTTAGCATTGCATACTCCGGAATTTTATCGAACATTCCTTACTATTGGGAAAGTTCGCGAGTGATACCAAATACTGCAAATGAGTTTCCATGCTTCACTTTTCTGCACGGAGACCTGCATGCACATCTTGCAGCAATACCCTTGCAGTTATTACTCCTCGTATTGTTATTGAACCTGTATCGTGAGAAAAACGTGGCATTTTTCACCTGCGTGTGTACTGGTTTTGTGCTTGGATTTTTGTTTCCAACCAATTCATGGGATTACCCGACTTACCTCTCTATCACTGCTTTTTTAGTGTTCTACGCTGCTGGAGTGAACAAGAAGGCGTTTTCAACACTCTTGGCGATCGTTATCTCAAGCCTGCTTTTATTTGCACCTTTTTATGAAGCTTTCAATCACAGCGGAGTTGCTGGCATCAGTATGGTCAGCACGTATACGGTTATTCAGCACTACGTACTGGTATTTGGTTTATGCCTTCTACCATTAGTGTTTTTTGTGCTCTATCGTAGTGTGCCAACACTGAAGCACGAGCGCCCGGTCAGGATTGCATGTGTGCTTGTGTGTTTTACAATCATCTTGTTTGTCTCATCCAAAACAGGTTTTCAACTGCTTGCACCACTCCTATTTCTCATATCCCTGTGTGCATACAACCTTCAAAAAACACGTAAAAAAGATCAAGCGGATGACGAGTCATTTATTATGCTACTTGCTCTCACCGGACTACTTATTTCATTATTTTGTGAAATATTCTACATTAACGATGCGTTTACCGTACCCTTTGAGAGGTTCAACACAGTGTTCAAGTTATACATGCAGACCTGGATTTTATTTACTGTGGCAGGAGTTTATGCAGTGTATCACTTTGAATACAAACTTAATGGTGTAAAGCAAAAGGTGTGGCTTGGATTCGTTGTGCTCTTAGTTATCAGTGGGCTGATTTTCCCAGCTGCTACAGTACTATTTAAAACTAATATGTTTTCAGGTGAAGCCAATCTCGATGGCATGGCATACTTAGAAAAAATATATCCCGGGGATTATCATGCAATCAGGTGGATGCGATTGAACCTTGCAGACGATGTTATAGTGCTTGAACGTTTTGGAGAAAGCTACACATTATCCAGTCGTATTTCTACTAACACAGGAATTCCCACTGTTCTTGGCTGGGCTGGACATGAAATCATGTGGCGGCTTGACAGAGCAAAGGTAAATCAAAAAATCAACGATGTGAACACGATCTATACTACCCGGAACAGATCTGATGTGTTATCATTAATAAATAAATATAATATAACTCATATATACGTTGGAACCATGGAACAGCAATACTATGGAAAGGCAGTGTTAAAATTCAAGAATGACTCATCGTTTAAGCCCATCTATAAAGATGTGCACAATTCAACCACCATCTACGAAATTATGATTGGTTAGTGCTCTCTTTATGTTTGCAATTGAGGGCCATCATGAGATAATCGACCGATAAGTTATTCCAAAGCTTAGGTAACACGAGATGATATATATGATAATGCCAATCATTGGGATTATCAGTTTTTTTGATGACAGAGTACTTCTCAAGTATATGGGAAGTAAGATCACAAGAAAATGGAGAGTATTTGAGTTATATGTATTCAGATAGAATTAATTCGCTTCCCCCCTACCTATTTGCAGCAATTGATGAAGGAAAGAAGGAAGCAGTAAGAAAAGGGGTTGATGTTATTGATATCGGTGTTGGCGATCCTGACCAGCCAACTCCATCGCATATCGTAGAATCTCTTTGCGTTGCAGCAAGGGACGCAAGCACCCACACCTATCCATCGTATAAAGGATTAATTACGTTTCGAGAGACTGCTTCTACATGGTACAGCGAGCATTTCGGTGTGAACGTTGATCCACTGACTGAAGTACTCACACTCATTGGTTCAAAGGAAGGGATTGCACACGCACCCCTTGCATTTTTGAATTCTGGCGATATCGCGCTTGTGCCAGACCCTGCGTATCCTGTGTACAAAGTTGGAACGATATTTGCTGGAGGTATGCCATACATGATGCCCCTTAGTAAGGAAAACGGATTCCTGCCAGACCTTGAGGCAATACCAAAAAATATAGCAAAGAAAGCCAGGATCATGTTCCTTAACTATCCAAACAACCCGACATCAGCAACAGCAGACAAATCATTCTACAAGGAAGTTGTAGAGTTTGCAGCAGAGAATCATATCGTTGTGCTCTCTGATAATGCCTATTCAGAGATCACATTCGATGGATACCATGCTCCGAGCTTTCTTAATGTAGATGGTGCAATAGACGTGGGAATCGAGTTTCATAGTCTTTCCAAGACATATAATATGACAGGGTGGCGTATTGGCTTTGCTGTTGGTAACAAGGATGTCCTTGATGGTATTGGCAGGATAAAGACAAACATTGATTCAGGAGCCTTTGAAGCGGTGCAGCGTGCAGGCATAACTGCGATGAGCGGTTCGCAGGATTGTATAGAGAACATGAGGAAAATATATATGAATCGGCGGGATGCACTGGTTAAAGGGCTGCACAATATAGGAATTGCAGTTGAACCCCCGAAAGCAACCTTTTATATATGGGCGACTGTACCGGAAGGATATTCTTCAATAGACTTTTCAACACTCCTGTTAAATGAAGCTGGCATCGTTGCAACACCAGGTGTCGGGTTCGGAGAATGCGGTGAGGGATACATACGTTTTGCACTCACGCAACCCGTAGAGCGTATAGAGGAAGCTTCAAAGCGCATGAAACAACTCGAACTCGATTGATTGTATTTATACAGAGCTATGTAATCCTGTGGTCATAAAAGAAACTCGAAGAATATGATTGACTTTGATTTGCATGTTCACTCAATTTATTCAAAGGACAGCCTTTCAACTATTGACAGGATTATACAAAGAGCGGAATTGGTCGGGCTTTCTGGTATAGCCATCTGTGACCATGACACTACACAAGGTGCTATCGTAGCTATGACACGTGCAAAGGAACTCAAGTCAGCGATTCAGATCATACCTGGTATTGAAGTATCAACCACACGGGGACATATGCTGGTACTTGGTGTAACAGAAGATTTACCACCAAAACAAACACCACAGAAAACAATAAAAGCAGCACAAAAGCTGGATGCTGTGACTATTGCAGCTCATCCCTTCAAACGCATCACAAAAAATCTTGGATATGTTGGGGGCATGGATATTGATGCAATTGAGACGCTTAATTCCAGATGTCGATTCTGGTGCTCAAACAAAAAGGCAAAAAAAATGGCAGAAGAGCTTGGAAAACCGCAGGTTGGAGGAAGCGATTCTCATGTACCGGAAATGGTAGGAAGAGCCTACACCAGAGTTACATCAGTAAAGCACAGTGGAATTCTTGAAGCAATACGAGAAGGGGATACAATACCAAAAGGCAGATCCACACCAACGAGAGCAATACTTAAACAAGCATATCGAGGAATACGTCAAAAATTTCGTTAAAAGAGGATTAACACCAGCGATGTTAGAAGATATTGAAGAGAAAACGTGGACTGGGGTGCCCCCCACTGCACAAAGCACAAAGCATTTATGGCGATAACACGTTAAAAAATCAAACAAGGATTGAAACTTTTTAATGAGAAAACTGACAGTAATTCCTGAGCGCTGCTCTGGATGTCGATTGTGTGAACTTGCTTGTGCCATCAATGCGTTTGGTGTAAATAACCCCAAGAAAGCAAAACTCAGGGTTTTCTCGCTGTACCCGCACCCGGTGATTAAAAAACCTATTGTGTGTAACCAGTGCAGGATTCCAAAGTGTAGTGAGAATTGCCCCACTGGCGCTATTTACATAGAGGACGGTATCGTTAAGATTGATGAAAAAACGTGTGTAGCTTGCCAGATGTGCGTAACTTCGTGTCCTTTTGGAGCCATTTTCGTGCATCAGGAGATAGCTGTTCCATTCAAATGCGAGTTGTGCGGAGGAAATCCAAAATGTGTGGAAGTATGCCCAAAAAAAGCAATCCTATACACTCCGGAACACATACTTGGGCAGTCCATGCGTCTTGCAGGCGTACTTAAGTATGCACACATGAAAGAAGTGGAATACTTTGAACACGGCATCGTTAAAAAACTGCGGTATGCTGATACGGAAAAGAGTAAAAATTCAGGAGATAACAATGACAATTAAAGGCGGATATTGTCAAAAAATACTCGAAATGGATTTATCTAAAAACAAAAAGCATGTTATAGAAGTATCTGATAATTTCGCTGTAAAATATGTTGGTGGGCGTGGCTGGGGTGCTCGCATCATCTGGGAAAACCTCGAACAGATCAAAGATCCGCTTTCTCCTTCAAACATTGTTGTAATAGCACCAGGCCCCCTTAGCGGCTTGTACCTGCCAGCTTCCGGGAAAACCTCCTTTTCATCTATCTCGCCTGCTACAGGATTGTATGCTGACAGCAACATGGGCGGCATGTTCGCAGTTGAGATTAAACAGGCCGGGTACGATGCAATAATCATTCGTGGTCGGGCAGAGAAACTTTCTTATCTATTCATTGATGATGATTGTGTTGAATTAAAAAGTGCAAAAAAGTACAAAGGTCTTGGATGCACTGAGACTGAACGTCACTTAAAAGAGGATCTTGGCGATGAAACACTTCGAATAGCAACAATTGGTCCTGCTGGTGAAAATCTGGTCAAGTTCTCATGCATCAACAGCGAGTGGAGCAGGAATGCCGGACGCACTGGCATGGGGGCAATCTTTGGTTCAAAAAACCTGAAAGCAATAGTAATTCGCGGCACAAAAGATCTCCCTGTTTTTGATTTAACACGACTTGTGGAACTTGGCGAACATGCCTACAAAACTCTAAAAAGTCACCGGTTATTTGAATTCTGGCAGCGCCAGGGTCTGATGACTGTTGTTGATTATGCAAATGCTGCTGGCATCATGCCAACCCATAACTTTAAAGATACTTGCTTTGACGATGCTGATAAAATAAATGGCGAGGTAATGGAAACCTTCTATAAAATTGGGGATACCGCATGTTACGCCTGTCCAATGACCTGTGGAAATGTTAACCTTGTGAAAGAGGGCAAGTATGCAGGCACTGTAACCGAGGGACCGGAATATGAAACAGCTTGCATGTTCGGTTCAAACGTGGGAATTAATGATTTCGCAGCCGTACTTAGAGCTAACTATCTCTGTGATGAATATGGAGTTGATACGATCTCGACAGGAAACTTGATTGCAGCAGTAATCGAAGCTTATGAAAAAGGGATTCTAACACTTGACGAGCTTGGTGGCATGGCACTCCACTGGGGAGACTCTGATTCAATCATGGAACTGATCAGAAAAATCGGTAAGCGTGAAGGCATAGGAAATGTCATTGCAGAAGGATCGTACGGGCTGATAAAAAAATGGCCAGCTATCAAACAACTCATATCGCAGGTGAAAGGACTTGAACAGTCGTCCTACGATGTGCGCTCTGCTATCACGATGGCACTTTCCTATGGCACATCAGATATTGGGGGACACCATGCACGAGCATGGACCATAGCAAAGGAACTGGAAGTTGGTTCCGACTGGACACTCGATGAAAAAGCGGAAATTGTGATATATCAGCAGACAGTACGCCCACTTTTCGATATGCTTGGCGTATGCAGACTCCCATGGGTAGAACTTGGATTTAGTGAAAGCGCTTATGCAGAGTTCTACAGTGCAGCAACAGGCATAGAGACAGGTTTGGAAGAACTTCTTAAAAGGTCAGAAGCTGTGTATAACATCACCCGTGCAATTAATATCAAGCTCGGTGCAACGATAAAAGATGATTTTCCATCATGGCGATGCTTCAACGAGCCAATAAAAACAGGACCACTGGCAGGAAAAAAATTAGAGATGGAAGAGTATACAAAAATCCTCCAGTTGTACTACAACAAAAGAGGCTGGAATGAAAACGGGGTTCCTCTGCCAAAAACTCTTGACAGGTTGGAACTAACCGATATTGAAATATGAGTGTGGGCTTTGTGAGAGTTGCATTCAAGCTTGCTTATATTGGCACTAAATATTTAGGTTTCCAGTTGCAGCCAGCGCAGCTTACGACAATTGAGTCTGCAATTTTTAAAGCACTAACAGATACTGGCATCATCGAAAGCCTCAGGATAGCAGGATATCAAAGTTCCGGTCGCACCGATCAGGGAGTGCATGCTACAGGACAGGTCATAGCATTTAACACCAGAAAAAGAGAACTTGCCGTACCAAGAATTTTTAATAGCAAACTTCCAAAAGATATATGGGCATGGGCATACGCAGGGGTTGCTGATGATTTTGACCCGCGAAGGGCTGCTATCTTTCGCGTGTATCGTTATATGATCTGGGGCATGTATGATATGCCAATGATGAGACGCGCTACAAAAATTTTGAGCGGCACACACGATTTCTCGAATTTTTTGACACAGGACAACGATGAACGCAGTACCGTAAGGACCATACATCGTATAGACATTCGAGTAAGTGGCGGCTTTACCATACTGGATGTTACAGCTAATAGTTTCGCATGGCACATGGTTAGAAAAATAGCCACAGCCCTTGCAATGATTGGAAGTGGAATACGTGACAATGAGTGGTTGATCCAGATGCTTGAGCCTGCTAAGTTTGAAGAGGGACTAAAACCAGCACCAGCACACGGACTTATACTGAGAAACGTTGAATATGAAAACATTAAGTGGGTTCTAGACAACTATTCAATGAAAAGATCTGCAGAAAAACTTAAAGAACGCCTCTCATGGCACAGCACCATGTCAGAGATATTAAAAGAGATGCAGACTACCATGCTCAAATAATATGCACATTTGTTTCGAGCTTTCTGGTGAGAACAGGACACTGCCAGCAGCAGAGGTATACGCATCTCTCTCTGCAGAAGAAATAGGATATCGTGTGGTAAAACAGGATCAAAGAGTGATTATCCTAAACATAGACAAAAACAATGTAACAAAACTGCAATTACTTAGAGAGCGACTATCAATGACCCATCGCCTCTACCAGGTGATAACCACATCTGCACCAGAAAAACAAGCAGTACTTGATGCAATCAACCGAACAGATTTATCCGGTTTTATCAAACAGGGTCAAACATATTGTGTGCGGGTGCGTAGATTGCAGTGTTGTCCACTGATCAAAACGCCACAGGTGCTTGAACCGGAGATAGGCGAAATCATATACAGATATGGCAACAGGGCAGACCTTCAAACTCCGGATGTGTGCTTTAAACTGTTGCTTATTTCAAAGATTGCTATTTTTGGAATATTATTGCAGCAAATCAATCGCTCGTCATTTGGAGAGCGAAAGCCGATGAACAAACCGTTTTTTTATCCCGGCGTCCTCATGCCGCGCATATCACGGACGCTCATCAACCTGTGTGAGATTAAAAAAAACGAGCTCTTGCTTGACCCTTTCTGTGGAACGGCTGGAATACTTGTAGAGGCAGGACTCCTAAATGTTGATGTGATAGGTTCGGACATCCAACGGAAAATCGTTTCCGGAGCAAAAATGAACCTTGAATATTACCTGAAAAAATACACTCTTATGTACCAGGATGCAGCACATCTTGCACTGAAAGATGAAAGCATTGATGTTGTTGTCACTGATCCGCCCTATGGGCGTTCAACTCGCATAAAAGGCGTGGAGACAAAAAAATTAATTGAAGATGCAGTAAAAGAGATATGGCGTGTGTTGAAAAAAGGAAAAAAAGCAGGAATAATATACAAGGAGGAAATAGATGGCCTGATAACAGGAGCAGGTTTTTCCATAGTAGAATACCATCAGGAACGGGTACATAAAAGTCTGACCAGGCACATGTACATTATAAAAAAGGAGTGAGTGGAGACTGGTTTTTTTTATATCCACTGCACAACTTCGTTGTGCAGAGATTAACCTAACAACTACACAACTTCGTTGTGTAAAAAACAACTCTTGATTATGTGAGCGTTTCAGCAACTTAATTTTTAGGGGAGGGTTGTAAACTCTCCGGGTGTTGGTGCTCATTATAGAAATATCCATGTTGGAACACCCGTATCTTCTTTTTAAATCTGATTTTGTCCTACAATTCACGTTTTTATCCAAAAATGAATCGAAAAATCTATGTATAAGGAAAACAAAGTATGTACAATGAGTGTTACAATGTTATCTATTTTGAAAACAAACATCTCGTAGATTCAGCTTCTCTTGTCTGATTTTCCCAACGGTACCCCGGAACCAGAGAAAATCATATCAGAGCGATTTTCGATGGATAATAAACCGTATCATGTGAATAAGGAAGTGATTCTCTTAACAGATAATCATTTTGAACTTGTTAATCCGATTTGTCCATATTGTGGCTCTTATCATGTGATTCGGCAGGAGTTACGGGAGCAAAGTCCGATACTGGGTGAGTTTGGATATTGTGAGATCTATATGAGGCGTTATTTGTGTAAAAAATGCAACAAAAAGTTTGTAACCCAGTTAAACTTAATCATAGAGTCGAATCATCGATATGCATCGATATTCAAAGGGAAAATAGATTACACAACAGTTTACAACTTTTTAAAATTAGTATTTGCAGATAAACCGCTTATCACAATAATAACGGATCACAAGAGGCTGTATAATAGCATAATCGAGAAAATGGGAGCTTTACATCAATTATGCGTATTCTATCTATTCAAAATGATAAAAAAGGATGTGTATGATCGTTTGAAGTCTAAAGCTGTCTCATATTGGAATAAAATCAAATTATGCATCTATTTCACAAAAATTAAGGAAATATTCAGGACATGCAATTTTGATATTGCAATAGAAAGATTAAATAAATTATTATATATAATCAAGCATAATTCACCACACAAAGGTATGTCCAGGTGTCTTACCTTCATTCCAAACTCAACCGTTGGCCAGTACTGGTTGAGTTTTGGGTCATCAGTTCTGGCAGGGAAAGTTACATATCTCATGTGAGGAATGGTTGATACTATATCAATCGAGGAGTATTGTATGAAATTAAATGAGTTTTTAACAAGTAAAAATGTTGACAGTGGACTTGCAGAGCTTGTTGAGTTACTTGCTGAGCAGTCACAGACTATCAAAAGAGGTTTTCTTGGGCACACAGAAGATGTTGCAGGCACCATCAATATTTATGGTGAGGAGCAGCTTGTACTGGATAAATGGGCAGATGAAGTAATAGTAAGCTCACTGCAAAAATCAAAACTTGCACACTGGATAACTTCTGAAGAACAGCCGGAAGTAATTGAAATTGAAGATGCGAAACATAATTTTGGAATAACCCTTGATCCACTTGATGGATCATCGTTGATACCAGTAAATCTTACAGTAGGAACAATCATAGGCATCTATCCCGGGGAAGTGCTTCACCCAGGTAAAAACATGATCTCTGCTATGTATTTCCTTTATGGGCCCCTAACCACACTTACTATATCGATCGCTGGAGGAGTGCATGATTTTGTGCTTGACCGTAACAATGAATACATCCTGCAAAAGGAGAATCTCACCATTCCGGATGGTAAAATATATGCATCCGGAGCACTCAGAAAAGATTGGCTCCCCTCCCACACCACCTATGTCAACCAGCTCGAAGAAGAAGGATATAAACTGCGATACAGCGGCTCGTTCGTAGCAGACGTACACCAGATACTTCACAAAGGTGGAATATTTTCTTATCCAGCGTATAAAGGCAAAGAGTCAGGCAAACTACGTTTACTGGTTGAAGCAAACCCACTTGGGAAAATCGTCACAGATGCTGGCGGCGCTATTAGCAATGGAAAAGAAAACATTCTTGATGTTATGCCAACGGCGATATCAAATAGAACACCTATATATATCGGAGGCAAAAAAGAGATTGAACAAATTGAAGACATTGTTAAAAAAGCTGCTTGACTGCACAGGTCGATTTTTAAGTACTTGATTACTTCGTAATCAAGAGTTATTTTCTGTACAGCGAAGTTGTGCAGTGCTTTCGTAATCAAGAGTTATTTTCTGTACAGCGAAGTTGTGCAGTGCTTTCGTAATCAAGAGTTATTTTCTGTACAGCGAAGTTGTGCAGTGCTTTCGTAATCAAGAGTTATTTTCTGCACTCGATTGCTAGTGCACTCGAGAGATATCATCTATGCAAAAGCTGTGCTTTGCAGGTGTGCAGGTATGCAAGGAATGTTTTATTAAGAAGGTTTTATTATGGAAATTATTAAGGTCAAAGACTTAACAAAAAAATACAAAATAAAAAACACCGGTGATGTTGTTGTTGGACTAAACAATGTATCCTTTACAATGAACGAAGGAGAGACACTTGGAGTAATTGGAAAAAGTGGCGCAGGAAAGTCAACACTGCTCCATATACTAAGAGGTATTGAAGAGTTTGACGAAGGAGAAGCTACTATTGATGGGGTAAGGCTAACACCAGATTCTCCCAGCAGCGATTTTTCAAAGGTGCATAAAAAAACTGCCATGCATTCCCAGCGATCTTTTGCATTATGGGGGCAGTCGATTTTACACAATGTGATGCGAAAAATCTGTGCAGCGCAAAAGGGATCTGAAGAGCTTCCGGAGCAGGACAGTACAGATTATGAATCCATCAAAGATGAGGCAATGGAAATCATAGAACTCGTTGGATTAAAAAATAAATATAAATATTATTACAATATTTTAAGTGGTGGCGAAAAACAGCAGGTACTGCTTGCCCGTCAACTCGCATTTAAACCAAGAGTGCTTCTTCTTGACGAACCAGCCACTATGGCAGATCCAATTACACGAAAAAACATTATCGATACCATAAAAAAAATACACGAAAAACTTGGACTCAGTACTGTATTGGTGTCTCATATGCCAGAAGTACACGAATACCTTTCAGACCGGCTAATAATGCTTGAAAATGGATGTATTGTGAACGAAGGCTCAACATCCAAAGTGCTTGAAGAATTCACCAGGCAAATCACAGAACCAGTACCACTTGAACCAATAACCTCCAAAACTGAAAAGATTATGCGGCTTAAAAACGTATATAAAAAATATCGTTTAGTCACAAGCAGTGAACTGGTACAAACCATCGAAATGAAAAGCATCAACTTTTCCATACCAAAAGGCATAATAATGGCAATGATCGGACCTTCGGCAAAGGGAAAAACAGTGCTCATTCGACTGCTTGGTGGGATTGAAAAACCAGACGATGGTGAAGTACTTGTTAATGTTGGTGGCGAATGGATTGATATTTCCAAGTACGGACGAAAGTCTATCATCGCACGCCAGAAGGTAGAGGTCATGCACCAGGAATTTGGATTAATGTACAATGAAACAATATCAGAACAATTTGCCTATCGTCTGGGCTTAAAAAGCATCGAAACAATCGATAGAGCTATGGCACAGGCAGAAGAGCTTGGTATCACAGACCTGAAACTTGATGTATTGTACAGACTTGCTGACCTTCCGGAAGACGAGGCAAAAGCAGCACTTAAAAAAATGGGGCTCGAAGCCGACATATTCTCTGAGCTGTTTCCAAGCTTTCCCGAAACAGAAGCAAGAAACGTAGCAAAACCAGTGCTTGAAGCATTGAATCTTTCGGAAGATATACTTGATCGTCACACTCATGAATTAAGCTGCGGTGAAGAGGTTAGAGTAGCAATTGCACTGCACATGGTGAGCAAACCGGAAATATTGCTTCTTGATGAACCTTTCGGAGATTTGGATCCATTATCTCTCAGGGATGTGCTGAATGCCATTAAAAAACTCAATAAAGAACTCAAAACAACAATCATTGTAGTCAGTCATCAACTCGATGCAGTAAAAGAGATAGCACATGAAGCTGTGTTCATTGAAGCAGGCATCACCAGATGGGGTGAACCGGAAGAAGTCTGTGAAGTATTTTTGGAGCGAATGAGAGAGATAGAGGCTAATCCAGAGGAAAAAGAGATAGTAACTAATTAAGTATGGTGCTGCGCACAATCGACTGGGACAGCGAAAAGAATACCATTCGCCTGTTGGATCAGACACTTCTACCAACAGAATACAAAACGATTGAGTGCAGCACGGTCAACTCCCTCTGTGAGGCAATTAAAACACTACGAGTCAGGGGCGCTCCCGCGATTGGGGCAGCAGGAGCGTACGGCATAGCACTTGCAGCACATAAAAGCAAAGCTTCTACAGCACTGGAATTATTAGATGAATTGGAATCCAAAGCAGCACAGATAAAGAGCACACGTCCAACAGCGTCAAACCTCTCTTTTTCAGTAGAACGAGTGATAAACACAATTAAATCGATTGCTGCTACAAAAGTAGATATAATCGATGTCGCCACCGAAGAAGCACAGCTAATTGCAGACGAAGACATTATCATCAACAAAAAACTGAGTAAACATGGTGCAAAATTACTTGAAGATGGTGATACAGTGATGACACATTGCAATGCCGGACGATTTGCCTGTGTTGGTTGGGGAACTGCTCTTGGAGTGGTACGATCGGCAGTAGAAGATGGAAAAGAAATAAGAGTCGTTGCCTGCGAAACAAGACCTTTACACCAGGGAAGCCGTATCACCACGTATGAACTGATGGAAGACAAAATACCAGTAACTCTGATCACTGACAGTACGGCAGGATACGTGATGCGTCGCGGGCTTGTTGACAAAGTAATCGTTGGAGCAGATAGAATTACAGAGGATGCTGTATTCAACAAAATTGGAACCTACACTCACAGCGTGCTTGCAAAGGAACATGACATCCCGTTCTGTGTTGCAGCACCAGCGTCCACTGTAGACTGCAAACACAGCGAGGACGAGATAACAATCGAAGAGCGAGACCCTGATGAGCTTCGATACTTCAAAGGAAGCCAGGTTGCTCCATACAATGTGCCAGTATACAATCCCGCCTTTGATGCCACACCAATGGAAAACATAACTGCCGTAATCACAGAAAAAGGGGTATTCCAGCCGCCATTTCTAATAGAAGAGCTGATAATATAATTCTTGCAAGGGTGGTTCGATTTCTTGCTTGACGTATAAGAGGGTATAAACGCAACCACGTTCTCTTGCACTTGATTGCTTGCGAGAGTCAAGAGTTATTTCTGCACAACGAAGTTGCTTGTTTCCGTCGCGCAAGGATGCACCGTTTTTGCTGCACAATCAAGAGTTATTTCTGAATAGCGGTCTGTTATAAGAATTATTGCTGTACCGCAGAACAGTAACGCAATAGTATACAGAGCACTAATCATACTAAGCTCATTAGGACCAAATACCAGCACAATACCAAATGCCACAATCGTGGTAATGATATATAAAATAATAAAGTTCTTCAAATCCCCTGATTCATATTTGGTTTCTTTCATTTTATTTCCTCAGTAATTTTTTTCTATCAATCCATCCTTCAGATAGATAACTCTGTCAACGTATTCTTTGTGCCACTCTTCGTGTGTGACCATTACGATCGTCTGGTTTAATTCCTCGTTTAACTCCTTAAATAGCTCCAGAATTTGTCGTGAGGATTTTGTATCCAGGTTTGCGCAGGGTTCATCTGCAAAGAGTATTTTTGGCTTATTGATAAGTGCTCTTGCGATTGCAACTCGCTGTTGCTCTCCTCCGGAAAGCTCCTGTGGAAGGTGATGCAGTCTGTCACCAAGACCAACGGTTTTTAAGAGGTCACTACTTGATTTTAAGTATAATTCTTTTTTTTCTCCTCGCATCATGGCTGGAAGGCAAACATTCTCTGTAGCGGTAAGTTCGGGTAGTATTGCGTATTCCTGGAAGACATAACCCAGTCGTGTCAGTCTGTATACGGTTTTTTCGTGGTCTGAAAGGCTTAAAACGTCGACCCCATCAATCATAATCTTACCTTCTGTTGGAGTGTCAAGCAGACCAAGCTGATGGAGTAGTGTGCTTTTTCCTGAACCACTTGGCCCCATCATAGCAACGAACTCGCCCTCGTCAATCTTGCATGTTACTCCTTTGAGTGCGTGAACCTCAACTTTGCCCATGACATAAATTCTCTTTAGGTCTTGAACTCGTATCATTCTAACCCCAGATTGATTTTAATATGTTCTCATTTGCAGTCTTCCATGAAGGGACAAACCCAGCAATTAGCGAAACAGCGATTAGGCCAGTTATGCTCTGGATTATAAGTTGTTGTTCTACCAGTGGTTTGACATTACCCATAGGAAAATCTATGGGATTTGCTATCATGTAAGATATTAAAAAGTACAGCAGAAGTGATCCTATTGTAATTCCTGAGAAGCAGTAGAATAATGACTGTATTACATAAGAACGGATTATAATGCTTTTTTCTATTCCAACAGCTTTTAAGATGCCTATCTGTTTTCTTTTGTTGACCGTGTTAATGTAGATGATGATGAATATCACGATAACTGCCATTATCAGACTGATAACAGTTGAGATAACAGTGATAAGCGAAAAACTGCTGATTATATCTCCTGTAATTCCACCAGCCTTATCTTCCCATGTTTTTATGTCCTCACTTATTCCAAGTTCCATAAATTTCTTCTTAAACACTTCTTCAGTCCCTCTCTGGTTAAGTTTAACAAGAATTTCTGAGGCTTTGTTCTCCATTCCAAGAACCGACTCCATCTCTTTTTCTGTGATGAATGCAGAGCCGTCAGCCACAAAAGATTTTGTTTTAAAAATTCCTTTAACTCGATACTCTCTTATAATTCCGTTTCTGAAGGTTACCGTGATTTTATCGCCAACTCTCACGCCGCCAAGGTCTCGCTCTTCAGCTTCTTTCCCCTCTTTGCCAGCCAGATCGATGCCCAGTAAAATTTCATCGGTATCAGCTTCACTCAGATAGTCTCCCTCTATTATCCCTGTGTGGGTTTTTGTAACCGTTACTTCATCAATGGGGTTTATTGAATAAATCGCCCCACTCACAAATTTATCTTCGCAAGCGAACGTTGCGCCAGAAATATAGTGTGCCGATGCTCCGGCAACGCCAGGCAAACTGTTCACTTTCTTCCGGATGCTGTCAACATTATTTATGTAGAGATTATCCTTCTTTGGCTCAATAAAAATATTAGAATACGTGTAGTCTATCAGCATCACATTCATACCTTCCCCAATGCCTGAAACGATTGAAGGGAGGAATACAAGATTTACAAATATCATAGACATTATCGCAACTGTTAAAATGGTTGTACCTATGTTGCCCCTTCTCAGAGATTTATACGCTAAGAAAAAGGAAATTTTAAAGTTATTGAGCATGGTTATTCCTATGTCTTTCGCTTTTCACCTGCAATCTTAAAATAGTAGAAACCAACAATAACCAGAACAAGGAGGATAATCATAACAGCGCCAACTGCTGCACTCACCTTTTTATCACCTTTAACAACAAGGTTCAGTTCTTCTATAATAGTGTGTTCTCCAAAATCATCTTCATAGTCTATTGAAAGAGTGTAATTGAACTCGCCGCCTCTGTCTGGTATTATGGTGAATACCGCAGGGCTGTCATCATCGGCTTCTATTTCTCCAAGAAAAGCTTCTTTCACTCCTGAAAATGGCAGATCTTTTATGGATGCTTTAATAGACTTTGCATCTCCCTTCCCCACGTTTTCAAGCCTGATCATTAGTGTCATCTCTTCATTAACTTTCCCAAGCAAAGGGTCGGTTTTGATGCTTGCAATGCTCAGTTTGGCTTTGCCCTGCACATCAAAACCAATGACTTCAGTTAGAGTTATATTTAATTTATTAGCTTCATCAACTCCTGTAAATTTGATTGGAATGCTATATGATGTTATCTTGGCATCTTTGCTGATCTTTAAATGGAACAATACTGTTTCTGATTCTCCAGCATTCAGTTTTTGAATGAATTTACTACTGTCATCCAGTGCAATTATTTCTGGAAGATTGTCCAGCACCAAACTTACCCTTATATTCTTAACGTTGCCTGTTCCTACACTCTTAAGATCTGTTTTAAGGATAATTTCATCTCCCGGAGTTATAATCTGTGGAGAAATAGAAGAGTTTAGCAGCGCAAGATCTGGCTTTCCTTCAACATTGATTTTAATATTTTCCCTTGTACCAACGTTTCCCCCATCTGTTTTTGGTATCTTAAAAATTAACTCATATTCTCCAGACCTTGCAAGTGGGTCAACAGTGAAATAATAGTACGCATCGTAACTACTATATGGAGAGATCTTTGGTATTATCATCTCTGTACTTGTATGATGTTTAGCCTCCCAATGTGCCGCGTATTCGGTACTGATATATTTGAAATGAAATGGAAAAATTTCTTCTAAGTTCAGAACAACATCCTTGGCAGGATCGTTTCCATAATTTTGAATGCTAATTTTTACGAGTATATCTTCTCCGGGTCTTGCTGGCTGAGGACTGATTTCTGTTGCCAATATCCCAATGTTAACACTCGACGGTGTTTCATAAACACCCGCAGAAATTAATGGGCACAGTACAACCACGATTAACAGAACTGTTGCCAATCCGAACATTATATCCATTTTCTTGATTTGTATCATTCTCATTGCCTCGATATCTTTTCAAAAGTTTTATCTCACATAGTTGTTAAAACAACCATTGAGTTGTATCGTAATATGTGTAGAAGGTATAAACAGTTTACACTCTTAATACAACGTGCAAGGAGTTGTAAATGGATAAAAGAAGGCTGCTTCGAGAACTTGGGTTGACAAAGTACGAAACTGACGCATATTTAAACATCTTAGAGCGAGGAATGGTAGAAGCAAGCACAATAAACAAAGAAGCAAAAATCCCATTTGGAAAAATCTATGAAACATTGAACATGTTAGCCAGCAAAGGATTAATTGATGTCCAAAATACACGACCAAAGAAATATAAGGCAAAAAAACCAGAATTAGCATTCGACAATCTTTTTAAAGATAAAAAAGAAGATATGGAAAATGATTTACAAAAAACAAGAGAGACAATAACACAGATCCGAGAAGAAATAACCAAAATACATACAAAGCAACCAAAAGAAAAAATATTCTGGACAACTGCTGTCGGCGATGAAGTGGGAGAACTGATTCGATCTAACTTTGAAGAAGCTGAAAAAGAAATTTGTATTCTTATCTACTACAAACACCAGCAAACCCCTAAACATCAATTTGAAGGAGAAAAATTGTCTATAATGAATGAGGTCATTAAAGCCATAATGCGCGGCGTCAAAGTAAAAGCACTGCTCTCTAGGGATTTCAAACTTCAGCACATGAACGTTCTTAAAAAATTCAACACGATAGAAAAAACATTGAAAACTATTGAAATAAGGATTGTAGATGATCCTCCGCCAGCCCATTTCATGATCATCGACTCCGAAAAAGTTGTTCTACGAGTAGACGATCCTACAGACTTAAATAAAATATTAGCCATAATAAAAATATGGGACGTAAAATTAGCAAAAAAACTAAAAGACAAATTTGACGAAATATGGAATGAATCAGAACCGTTTGAACTAACACAACATACTAACTCGACTGAGTGAAATTCATGTATGTTCGGTTAAGAGATTAATCATTCCAAACTATTAATATATTTATATATCAAATCGATTATCATATTTTGTGATGTTGATATGGATATAAATAATGAAAAGAAGGTCGATCCTACGGTAGAGACGATCGTTGAGATATTTTCGGAATAGTTTCTGAGAAACACTGCACGATAGACGGGGGTTGTTAAAAGGGAGCGTAAAATTGACCCAGTCATTCTTTTTTGAGTGCTAACGCCTGGGTTTGGGGTGCGTTTTTTGAGTGCTATCAGAGGGCTTAAGCGGGAATACGAGGAAAAAACAGATATAAAACTCAGGTATAAGCAGTTTCTACGACCGGTTTACACCTGAAATGGTGAATTTTCTTAGGAGATGCGTGCTTCATGCTTTTGAGCGACAAATTAAAGTATTTTGAAGATTTGTGTCATTCTTTTCACCCACCCCAAACAAGAAAATCTTCCCCTCAGTTGGATTTACCCGGGATTTTAGCCGTTTAATATTTTCACATCCGCATTTGATTTTTTCCTCGGTTGCAAGTAATTAAAGGAACTGAAAACCACGGACCAAGTCAAATCGGATGGCAGGAGCCTATGGGGAAGTTGGGAGTGCACTTTAGTTATATCAGTCAGAAAGCCAAAAGTAACTGCATGAATCGCTGCAGCTTCCATTGGACAGGTACGCGGTCATCAGAGTGTGTTTGACGCTATAGCATCAAAGGAGCGTGAAAGCACAACCTTAAAGTATGACAGCGAAACTTCCATACGAGAACCATAAAATTTTTCACAGCAAAATAGCCATGATCGACCCGTCCAAACTACCAGAACACCCAGGATGTTACCTTTTCAAAGATGCTACCGGTGAGATTATCTATGTCGGAAAAGCTAAGAATCTGAGAAAAAGGGTTAAGAGCTACTTTCAGAAGAACGATCTCGACCCAAAGACCATGGCGATGGTTAAGAGGATTGATTTTGTTGATTTTATCGTGACTGACAATGAGGTTGAGGCATTGATCCTTGAGAACAACCTCATAAAGAAAAACAAACCAAAATATAACATCGACTTGAAGGATTCAAAGCGGTATGCGTACATCGAACTAACAGACGAGAAGTTTCCACGGCTTCTCGTTGCAAGAAGAAGAGTTGGCACTGGCAAGTTCTTCGGACCATTCGTCTCAGCTGCCGCACGCGATTATATCTTATCTTCCCTGAAGAAGACATTTCAGGTTAGAACATGCAAAAGGATGCCGAAGAAGCCGTGTTTGAGGCACCAGATTGACTTGTGTCAAGCGCCATGTATAGGAAAGATTGATAGCACCGAGTATTCTGACAGGATGAAAGTAATCGAGTCAATCCTCAAAGGCAAAACAGATGAACTCATTAAATCCAAAAAAAACGAGATTCTGGAAGCATCGGCAGAGTTAGACTTTGAGCGTGCTCTCAAATTGCGTAACCAGATCGAAGCGATCGAATGGCTGAAAGAAAAACAGAACGTGCAGCTCAATAAAAAATACGATGAAGATATAATCAATTACATCGTAAGAAATAGTAGGGTTTATCTTATCCTGTTTAACATCTACAAGGGCATCCTTGAAAATAAACAGGAGTTTGAATTCGATTGCAGCGATAAGTTCCTTGAAGAGTTCCTGGTCCAGTATTATTCAGGAAATACAATACCTGCCGAGATAATACTCCCTCGCGAGATTAATGGTTCGCTGATTTCATTTCTCAGAGTCAAAAGAGGGGATAAAGTAGCTGTAAAGGTTCCAAAGATCGGAGACAAGAAGCAACTACTGTATCTCGTCCGGAAGAACATCGAAGCATCATTTTTTTCTGATATCGAGAAACTTGATGACCTTAAAGATAAACTTCACCTGACGAAGCCTCCGATTGTAATCGAGTGCTTTGACATATCGCACATCTCAGGAACGTCTACCGTGGGGTCCATGGTGCAATTTAGGAATGCATTGCCTGATAAAAGCAATTACAGGCGGTTTAAGATCAGGACAGTTGAAGGCATAGACGACACGAGAGCGATTGGTGAAATTGTCAGGAGGCGATACGCAAGGCTTCTCAACGACGGCTTGGATCTTCCTGACCTGATTGTAATCGATGGCGGCATAGGACAGTTGAATTCCGGAGCAAGAGAGCTTAAAAAACTTGGTCTTGAAATTCCCATCATATCCATTGCAAAGAGGCTTGAAGAAGTGTACCTGCTGGAACTCGCGTTTCCGCTGAAACTTCCCAAGAAAAGCAAAGCACTGAAACTGATACAGCAGATAAGGGATGAAGCACACAGGTTTGCAATCAGTTATAGCAGGTTGCTACACAAAAAGGAATTATTAAAATGAAATTTAAACTTAAATCGGATTTCAAGCCAGAGGGTTCGCAGCCAGAAGCAATACGAAAGTTGGTTGCAGGCATAAGAAAGAATTATAACTACCAGACTCTTCTCGGTGTCACAGGCTCAGGAAAGACGTTTACCATAGCAAACGTCATAAATGAGATCCGGAAACCTACACTGGTTCTCGCCCACAACAAAACCCTTGCAGCCCAGTTGTACAATGAGTTCAAAGAGTTCTTTCCATGGAACCGGGTTGAGTACTTCGTGTCCTACTATGACTTCTACCAGCCGGAATCATACATACCACAGAAAGACCAGTACATCGAAAAAGATGCCCAGATAAACTCCAAGATCGAGCAGATGAGGCTTGCCGCAACCGCATCATTGTCTTCAAGAAAGGATGTAATAATCGTTGCATCAGTTTCATGTATTTACGGTATCGGAAACCCCGAAAACTTCAAAAAAATGGGGTTTGAACTAACGATCGGACAAAAAATACCAAGAAACGAATTCTTGAAGAAACTTGTAGCGATACAGTTCGAAAGAAACGATACCGAACTTATGCCAGGGCGTTTCAGGGTAAGGGGCGATACAATCGATTTTATCCCGGGATACTTCAACAATATCATACGTGTGGAGATGTTCGGGGATGAAATCGAGACAATTGCCGAGATTAACAAAAATACGGGTAATGTCATAGAAAAAATCAAATATTTCTTTATTTATCCTGCAAGACACTTTGTAATCCCTGAAAACCGGATCAAAGAAGCGATCGAATCGATGAAATCGGAACTTGAGAGAGATCTGCCGAAATTGGGAATGATTGAAGCCCACCGACTGAGAGAGAGAACCCTGTATGACATCGAAATGATCGAAGAAACAGGTTTTTGCAAGGGGATTGAGAATTACTCACTCCATTTCGACGGGAGAAAAAGAGGAGAAAAACCCTATTCTCTCCTTGACTACTTCGGGGACGATTTTCTGATCATAATAGATGAAAGCCACCAGACAATCCCACAACTACACGGGATGTACAATGGAGACTATTCCAGAAAGAAGAATCTGGTTGACTACGGTTTCAGGCTCCAGACAGCACTTGACAACCGTCCCCTGAAATTTAATGAGTTTGAAAAGTACATGAAACAAAACAGGGTGATTTTCACATCAGCAACGCCGGGAAAGTACGAACGACACGAGTCAAGGCAGGTGGTTGAGCAGATTATAAGACCCACAGGTCTCGTTGATCCGGTGGTCTTTGTACGACCAATAAAAGGTCAGATCGATGACCTGAAAAAAGAGATTGGTGTTACGATAAAACGCGGCGACCGGGTGCTTGTTACAACGATTACAAAGAGGCTTGCCGAAGAATTAACAGAATACCTGGCAGAACAGGGGATAAAAACAAGATACCTTCATTCCGACATCAACACACTCGAACGAACCGAAATAATAAGAGAACTCCGGCTGGGAAAGTTTGACGTTCTTGTCGGGATAAATCTCCTGAGAGAAGGGCTCGACATACCGGAAGTCGGGTTCATCGGGATACTTGATGCTGACAAGGAAGGGTTCCTGCGGGACACCAAAAGCCTGATACAAACCATAGGAAGGGCTGCACGAAACGTGAACTCAAAAGTAGTGCTGTACGCAGATAAAGAGACCGATTCCATAAAACAAGCTGTAAAAGAAACAGAACGGCGGAGAAAGCTTCAGACAACATATAACAAGGAGCATGGCATCACTCCTGAAACGATCGTAAAGGCAATCAAGGAAAAGGAGATCGAAGTAAAGGACACAAAACACATACCAAAAAAGGATATTCCAAACCTAATTATAGAAATTGATGCAGAGATGAGGCAAGCTGCTGACAAACTCGACTTTGAAAAGGCAATTGTACTTAGAGAGAAGATTACCGAACTCAAGAAAAGAATCGGGTGAGATATTAGGGGCTTGACCTGATACTTCAAGCAGCCTCTGCAAACGTCAATAAATAACCATTGCAATCCTCGATGTAAAACTCCTGCATCCCATAAAAAGTGGTATGTAACTCCTTTATGATCGTAACGCTATCTTTCACTCTTGCATACAACTCTGAAACACCATCAAGTTCCATATACAATGTAAAAGTGCCACCAATCTCTTTGTCTTTCAGCGCAGGGATCGCATCAGTCAAACTTCTCTTCGCCTGAAACATTATTTCCACATCCCCAAACTTCACCATCGCATAATCCAGCAGCCGATCCTTCCGATAAGAAGTTAAAACCTCTTGAATTTCTTCTATAACTCCCATAACAAATTCAAATCCCAAAACTTCTTGGTAAAACTCTACGGTACTGTTCACGTCCTCGACCATCAAATTCGGAGCGAGTTTATTAATTGCCATGGTCTTATGTCCAGCCATTCATCGCTTATAAGAGTTACCTTTTCTATGAACTGTCAACTTGGGGCTGTCAAATTACCACGTGAATTTCGTGTTTTTGATTTGACGAGTCTTTCATTATCTGTTGATGTTTCTTTGGTTTTATCCTAAGAAAATGTCTTGTTAAGGAGTTTGTGTTAAAAAAAGAGGATTTTAGACCTGGTTTTATCCTGAGAACGTGTCTTGTCAAGAAAAAAGAATCCCAACCAGTGTCAAGCAAGAAGTCTGATCCGGCACCCCAACACCACGTAACGTGACAGCCCCTTGATTGCAGCTTTGCACCTAAAGTGTTAATTCAATCCGACTTTAGGGTCAAGTATCATTATGTTGTCTTATCGGGTTCTGTTGTATTTACCTGCTCCTATCGCCACCCCCTCTCTGTCCATACTTACACCAACAAGCAATCCCACCAGTCATAGATGCCTCTGACTGTGTGACAAGCTATTTGATGGAGGGTTGGTAACTGCAAATGATGGATGTTTTGTGCATCTTTTGATGTCAACTTTCGTTACTTTTAATATATTCAATAATTTCTGCAATATCAGATTTACTAAGAAAAAATTTCTGTAGATGCGTACTTATTAATATAAATACAATACAAATAACCATCAAACTAAGTGAAATAAACGAAAACACACACCCAACACTTAAAAATATATTGTTATGTGATATGATAAAAAGTAAACTAAGAATAGCAGAAGTGATTAAAAGCAAAGCACAAAAAGTAAAAATACCTATAGTTAGTTTGTTTGTGATTTTTGCAATTACTATGTATTTGAAATCTAATAATAACTTGAGTGCGGGAACTATCTCTTTTTTTAGTATAATAAGAGATTTGGCTTGGGGAAGTCCAATCATTGCTATTAGAATAACAAAACCCAACGTAGCCAAATCTATCAAAGTTTGTGCTACAATGAGAGTATGACTTGGGTCATCTGTGATATTCATAAGTCAATGCTTTTTTCAGAATCCCACCAACTATAGAATTTCTTTTTTAATATTTCCGTCACAATTTGAGGAACATCGAATTGGAATAAATTTTCTTTACCAATTATCCCAATTTTATGTGATTTTTCAAGTCGAATATGTTTATCATCGATTATAAGCCAATGCATAGCTTTTTCACAAGGTTTAATTTGAATTTTATTATCGTGACGTGCGATATCAAAAAGCCATTTCACATCCTTTTTTCTTGATTCTATATCATTTGTTATGATAATTTTGGCACTTTTAACTTTTTTTAATGCGTCTTCCATTACATTTTTAACATCATCATCGTTATAAAATTCTGAATTTAATTCCGTTGACATTAAAATGCTTTTTTTAGCTTTGCCAAATAACTCTATTATTTTCTTTTTTGTATCATCTGATTTGATCGTTTCTTCCATATTATTCACTTACCAATCAATTCAACAATCGAACTATCTATATGCGTATTAATTCATACTTAACATTATCTCTATATTACGGGTCTGTCAACTTGTTAGGGGTTATGCCAAAACTTTGATTTTTACAGACATTCATACCCGAAGCCGTAGAAGCGAGACTCGAATTAACAACGGTGTCAAAACAACGCCAGCATCCAATAACTTTACAGCCCCTATAATAGTAGTAATGTTTTGAACCAAAACGGTGGTTTAATCCATTTGCACTTAACAATCATTGCCAACTACTACATAGATTTTATAAAACTTATATTTATCCCCGATAATCATATTTTAAAAACACACCTTCAAAAACGTGCCCAGTTTGTTTAAATGTGATAAAATAGCATTGAATACTATTAAAATCCTCATGCACCCTCATCCGATGCTCCATTTTTCTAAAACGGAGTCGGTGACTTTAGACATAAAATCAGTTGGAGACTTTAGGGTCAACTTCACTACTTTAAGGTTAAACTTGACTTTATGCACAAAGCTCTCGATTACACAAAGTTTAAATCTGTTGATAAATGACTCCAACAAAGAGGAGAGGTAACTTTGATACAATGGATATAACAACTGCAATCATTGTATTTTTGATCACCGGAATTGGTGTTGGGTTTACAAGTGGTATGCTTGGGGTTGGTGGATGCTTTATTATGACTCCTGCCCAGTACTGGATTTATACGACAATGGGCATTTCCAGTGATCTTGCAATAAAGGTTGCGTTTGGAACGAGTTTATTTGTGGTGCTTCCAACTGCATTGAGCGGTGCCATAGGGCATACAAAAAGGGGTGTTGTGTGCTGGAAAGCCGGGTTTGTTCTTGGTATAACAGGAGCTGTCGGAGCAGTTATTGGATCAACTATTGCAGCACACCTTCCGGGAGAGGTGCTGGTTGTAGCTTTTGGTTGTGTAGTTACTGCTACAGTGGTCAGAATGCTGACAGCAAAACCGCCAGAAGTCAAAGATGCGCCAAAAGACCGCCCACTGACCCTGGCAGTATGGGGTTTTCCTCTTGGCATTCTTTCCGGCATTGTTGGGATAGGTGGCGGTGTGATAGTGATCCCTGTGATGATTCTTGCATTAAATTTCAAGATGCACCATGCTGTTGGAACATCAACTGCTTTTATGATATTTGCAAGCCTTGGCGGGCTTCTTGGCTACATCTACAATGGTCTGGCTGCTGGTGTCGGGGGTGCATACCAGATTGGACACCTTGTTGGATACGTAAATCTTGAATCGTGGCTTGCTCTCACTGTGACATCTGTTCCAATGGCCCGGGTTGGTGTCATGACTGCACACAGGCTGCCGGAAACGCAGCTCAGGTATATCTTCATCGTTGCCATGCTTTATGTGGGTCTTAAAATGATGGGAGTATTCTCATCTTGGACTTCCTATCTAACTCGATATTGTTGTGTTTCTCCATCCTTAAGATACAACCATACTGAAATTTGGTTACATCTTTGATGGGGAGTCTCGCTTGACCGGAAGTCGTTTCATGATGTCTTCGTCCAGAATCTCCGTGATGACACTGTGCTGTACTACATTGCCGAGAGCGATTGGTATGTTGTAGGCTTTGCAAATCTTCATATCCTGCCTCAGCTCCACCATGCTGGGCTGGTAGGAGAAATCCTGGAGTTGCTTGTGCATGAATCTCTTCGCGGCAGAGGTATCGGCGCTCAACTCGTATCGAGAATTGAACAGGAGGCAAAGAAGCGAAGGTGTGTCTCTATTGAATTGACGACGAAAAAAAATCTCGTGTCAAGGCACAGCGATTTTACGAGCACATGGGCTTTGCCCGAACACAACCACTTATAAACACACTACTTGTAACCAATACTATCATAAGTCAAAAAGCTAAACATTTTTTTCTTTCCATTTTTATAACCTCATAAAGTCAACGACCCTGGATTCCGCTTCGCTCAAATTCAGGGCATCTTATGGGTGCATGAGGTTTTTTATTCAGTATCTGTTGACGTAAATTTCTGCATCTCAGAAAAAACCAATTGTTAATACATCATCTTCTATAAGAGTTTCTTGATTTAATAACTTTTGAATATGGGTAATTAACCTTTGTATCATATCAAATTGAATTGGATTGTTTTCAAGAAATTCAGTATATTCGGTTAGGTTATCCATCCTTCCTTTATAAGTACTATATTTACTTCTTACATTTGAACTAAGTCTTTTAGCTTTACGTAGGATAATAACTTCATCAATATCAGTTGGTGCTGTACTTACAGGCGTCATGTCAAGCCATTCACATAACAGGAAATATTTAGCACCTGGCACTGAAGTTTTAACATCATGAGCCGTGGCAGAAGCTTCTTGAAACATTGTTTTGTCTAAATTAGTCTTACATTCAGCTGCGATATATGCTAGATAAGAAGTTTGAATATTGTTATCTGAAAAATCTTCATAAAAAGAAGTCTTAAAATATACTTTTTTCGTAATTGCAAAATCCTGGTCTTTTGTCCTTAAGTTGAGTAATGGGCCCCCTTCAAGATTATCTAATGTTGAATTGAAATATATAGATGAGAATGTGTTTGTAGATCCAACCTCTATATTTAAATCTTGAATCTCAGGAATAATTGCTAGGTGTATCAGTTCTGGTAGGAACTCTTCAATTATACTATTATCAAGTTTTAGTTGACCTTTTTGCCTATAAAGAAAATCATTCTCACTTTTAAAAATTAATTCCACTTCAATATATTTTTTGTATTGATTAAACAATTCAACGAGATTTTTTAATACAACTGATGGTTCATTACCACTTTCTTTTACTTCATGAATATCACTTTTCCACTTTTTATATTTTTCAAGTGCACTTTCAATTCTTCTTTTATCTTCAGAAGGCAATTTATTATTCTTGAGAGTTGCCTTTAATTTTTCATAATGAGGTGTCTTACTCATTTTTATTCCTTCGTAAAAATTGGGGATTCATGAACTTTCGTAATTGAAGAAATCGCTTCATTAATATCTTGTTTTGATTCTTCTGGTGCTCTACCTAAAGAATTCAACAAAACTTCTAGAGCAAGGTCTTCAAGTATTCTTCTATTGTTACCAACATCTTCTTTTTTATTAGTAAAATGAAGAAGGTCTTCATATATACTTTTACCAAATCTATTAGTAAAAACTCTTTCTTGACGACAAATGATATCCAAACCCGATATTTTTGCTACAGAGGCAATGATCTTACTATTATAATAATTGGTTTTTCTAACATTTGATTCACGACCAACGATAAATATTATTCTTGCATTCTTTTTACATAGCTGCTTTAAATGTAAAAACGTTGAATACATATCATATATATATTGAATTACAGTAAGGAATCTATTACTTCTATGTTTACGGTTAGATCCAATTTCTGATCTTGCCGCGACTAGAACCTTTTCACCTAATAGCTCCGCAGAGGCTCTATACTGTTGATGATAATTAAATACATTAATGTAAGGAGGTGAAGTAATTACTAAATCAATTAAGTCTTTTTCAATAACGACAGATCGAGCATCATCGTTAAAGATATTAATGTTTTTTTTTGTGTAAGGTAGATTTCTGATTAAATTTTTTAAATTATCCCAATATTTTCTTATTAGTTCATTATTGGTTCCATTTTTATATGAGTCTATTAGGATGACTAATCCTCTTATAAGTATTAGATGTTCAAATTTGATTTCCGATTTAGATTTTTCAATTAAATACCCTATCAAATCTTCTTCATTTAACTGATTTGGTTGTAAAAAAGCATCATCATAATCTGTGCTAGTTAAAACTGATTTCTCAAAATATTCTATTATTTGCTTTCTCTCTGAATAACTATATTTACAAAAATTATAAATGTTTGATAAATGATATGCAGCAGGATTTATTTCAGTTCCATATGCTTCAATATTTTTTCTCGCGGCTTCTATAATAAGAGTCCCACTGCCTAAGAAAGGATCGAATACGATAGAATTTTCATAAGCATAGTTTTCCAACAAAAGTTCTATTAATTGTGGTGAAAATTGTCCATTCCAAGATAGAAGATTACTTCTTACTTTATTTTCAATATTCAGCATCCTTTTATCTATTGAATAATCATATGGAATTTCATGCAAAGATATAAAATTCCTATTCATAGAGATATTTTTTGATTCATCTAAATTTGAAATTATACTTTGAGTTTTAGCCATATATTACATTACCTTTTTTGATTACGTCAAACAATTATAAACATATTTGGTGTATTTAGAGTCGCGATGCCTCGGCAACTCATACGAATAACAATTTGAGCCTAACATACACATAACTTCTTCGTTTTTTGTGAAGTTTTGCATAATCAAAATTTTGGTGATTGTAGCTGGTCATAAACATCTTGTTATCTGCTGTTGCTATGATGTAATTCCTCCGTGCCCATTTTTAACGACACGATTGTTATGTTGATTATAGATATCACAAAGGATGCACAAAATAGTCGCCTTGCAGTCACTATACCCCGTACTTATAGGTACAGATCTTGTTAGTGATTTTTTTATAAACATTTTGATTTCTCCCTGTAATTCCCACGTCCCAATATATTTCTCAACAACTTCAAGATCCATGACCAACAGATCCATGATAGCGCCTCGGAGCCTATAAATGATCAGTGCACCAGTCTCTTAACTGAGGAAAGTGCTGCCTTAAGTATCCTGCTCGTTCTTCCCTTGATTTTTTGTATGTGTTTCGAGCTCGAAACAAATACGATTTTTTTTACATCAGCCTGAACCACATACCTACCAACAAACATCCAAACACACCACAAAAGACTTTCAAGCCTTGCCGGCAGCCGAAAATGCACTTTCAACAAACATTGGATGCACAAGTTCGATGATCGTTTCAAGATTCACTATATCTTCTTGGTTATATTTTAGAAGCAGTGAAAGCGCCTCATCACTGCC
>RXIJ01000113.1 GCA_004212095.1 Methanosarcinales archaeon
TGATCATTTCTTCCCCGGACATTTGTGCCCGTCCAACAGCAAATACCTGTGTATTCCGTACAAACACTTCATCGCCTTCACGTATGTTTTTGTCTGCATCTATTACACCTGCTGCAAGGATCGAACCGGTCGGGACGAATTCGTCAATTATTACTGTGTATCGGTTGAGTGCTGCAACACGCCTTGCCCCATGTAATGTTAGTGCAAGCGTGCCGTATTGTGGTATGAGTGTTGCAAGCTGTTTGTTATCATAGTACACCTGGTGTTTCGGATAGTGGGATTTTATTATACTTCCATCAGGTATGAGCTCTATTCCAGCAGGCTCCCCAAATTGATAATCTGCAATAGCACGCATCAACTCTTTTTTTACATCAGCCGCGCTCACACTGCGCGTGGTATTTGCTATCGAGGATTGAATATGCTCTTTGAGATTGTCTAATGAGCTCTTTGATAGTATGTTATCCTGTGCTGTAAAGATAATCTCGCGGGAGAGTTTTGAAGCCACTTCTTCACAGATTTCCCTATATGCATAACTGACATGTGCAATGATAGTTTGATAGGGATGCTTCGTTAGATATCTTAAAAGGCATTCCTCTACAAATGTGCGCTCATCAGACGACCAGTGTCCTGTTACCGGTATATCATAGTGGGCTGCCGGATACGTAAGTTCAAGTTCGCGCGGCACTATCCCAAGAGGTGAAGTAATAATCACTTCGTGCAGGGATCGTCTCAGTTTGCCAAGATGGTGACTGATGCGTTGATGTGACATTGATGCTGAATAAGGTTTCTTGGCTGAACATGGAAGCAAAAGGAGAATATCACGTTTCGGAGGAGTGTACCTGTTCTGTACTCGCTCTGCAAATCGCTGCACTTCTACACGGTTCAGGCTTTCTGCCGTGCAGGCATAAAGTGGCACACGTCGCACAACTGGTGTGCGCTTCTCAAGATATGAATATTGCAAGTCGAAATGTTGCAGTGCTCCTGTCTGCCATGTTTCTACTCTGCATACACCTTCCATATAGTCTCTGAGGTGTCCCTCGTTAATTAACTGTTTTACAAGAGCCAGCTCCTGATTCATCATTGTGCGATTGTGCTGTTCAAGGAGTTTAGCACGCTCTTTTCGTTGAAGCTTCAACAAGGATGCTGGTGTGTGGTTGCAGCATGCTGGACAACGGCAGGGAAGTTCTTTAAGGTTTTGCAGCAGTCTGCTTCCCACTTTTGTAAAATACAGGTCTTTGTAAGCGTCAATGGTTGCTCTTGTGTAATCGATTATGTCAATGCCACTGAATATAAGAAGTGCAAGATTGTATGATGTAGCAATAGCTGGAGCATACAATGCACTGTCCGGCGTGATGTGTTCTCTTGTTCTTATGATAGTTGCTATAAAAGCCCGTGGATTATTTGCCAGATCAGCCGACGCCCCAAGTACATAGACATCAAACCCTTCAGGAATGTCTCCTTTTGGATGAATTACTACACCTGTTGCAGGGCTCTTAGCATCAAGAAGTTGTTTGCAATATTGAGATGCCTCTCCCTGATCTGCAACTCGAAGAGTTACAGGGCTCTTAGCATCAAGAAGTTGTTTGCAAATAGTAATATACTCAACAGGTACATCAAGCGGGAGTGGGATGTAAGGCAGTATTGTAAGATTGTTTCGCTGTATGTTTTCATTCCAGATGCTGCAACTGCTGATTACCGGATCCCTAACAACATCGATGATACGTGGTGTATGCACGATTTTTTCAAGCTCTCGCAGTTTTCCTATTCGAGCGGAGCCATCTCGTTTTGTCACTTCAAAATAGCGTGTTTTAGAAACATTCATATCTGTGGTTGTTGAATTGTCTTTTGACATGGTGAATTATATGGATTTTAAAAAAGTAAAACTATCGACATACTGTACAGGTTGTGGCATCTGCGAATCTGTGTGCCCGGTCAACAATCTGTTGAAAGATGGGGATGAGTTTAATCCTGACACAGCAGAATTAGCAATAATGGTCATCAATGGCAAAGCAGTGGTTGATGAAGACGTATGCATAACATGTGGAACCTGCACATTTAACTGTCCTGTCGGTGTCGTAAGCATTGAATTGGAATGCAATGTAATAGCACCATAAATAATTTTTGTTGTTTTGCTGTTATTAAGCCACATCCAGCCCAACGATCGTTCCATGCCCATGCAGGAAATCAGCAATCATTTTGGCAGTGTATGCCTTGCATGGTCAGTATATCTGGCTTCCACTTCCAAGTGACACCTTAAAGATGCCACATTGAAGCAATACTGGCGGTCACAGAAGGCTCTGTCAGGAAGTATCCCGACACGTCCACCGCGTGTGACCGCGGAATATGAGGGATCAAAGTGTTTCACCTTAAACACCCTGCATCGGTTCGGTCACTTCTCTGCATCACCCTTCCGAATATACATAAACACAGCATACATGAGTTTGCAGTAATCTCTTGTTCTTTTGTATATACTCTCCGCAACTTCTTCTACGTAAGTATGAGACGTCAGGTTTCTGTCATCAGTCATCTCAAGGCATGCAATGGTTTGTTCTTCACTCAGGGCACCAACGCTTGAAGCCTCTCTAAAGCATGATTTCGGGGAATTACACCTTATCCCCTCATGGGTGTACAGATATTCTTTCACCAATTTCCAAAAAATCTCAAATGTATATTCAAACCTCTGAATGGTTGCATCTCGTACTATTACCGAGTATGGCTCGCGGAGGATCTCTCGCAAGGTTTCCAAAGCATTCTCTGCTTCCTTTATCCGTCTTCTCAGCTTTTCCATAATATGCCCTCTTTTAATGCTTTTTCTGTGAATTCTTTAGATGTTTGAGAAAGGTTTACCACATCCACTTTGTAAGGTATGTTTGAGTTCTCCACCTTTTCACGTAGCAGGATAAGTTCTTTCCTGTTTATCTCGCCATTGGGAAGTATTCCTATGTCTATGTCCGAAGTTTTAGCGTAGTCGCCTCTTGCCCTCGATCCAAATAAGACTATTTGTACCTCGCTATCTTTGAAGGCATCCTTTGCAATGTTTTCAAGAACTTTCAATGCTTTTTCGTATACAGTTATGTTCATAATTTTCCAGTTATATTAATCCTCCCTTCGAAATTGATGCCCCTGCTATTACAGTCCATTTCTTTCTTAACGATGTCTACTTCGGTTTTATATTCCCCATTCAAGTCACTGAACTTGAACTGCGAGCAAGTGGGCATCAGGATTGAACATGCTCAATAAGTTGTGGTTGTTTTTGTGCAAAATAGAACGTCCATAATATTTAATTTTATAGGTGAACCAGACTTGTCCAATTCGCACTAACATCTCAGGAGGAAGTTTTGAATCATTTGCAGTCCCACGTCCCCGCTTTTTTCAGGATGGTACTGTGTGCCTATGACATTGCCTTTTTTGTTTTTGATAATAGCAGCAAACTCCAGCCCATACATACAGGTTGCAACTGTATACTCCGGGCTTGTCTTAGCATAGTAAGAATGCACAAAATACACGTATGAATGGTCATCTATGTTTCGTAAAAAAGAATTGCCATCCTTAAAATCAAGAGAGTTCCAGCCTATATGAGGAACTTTGAATTTGCTCTTGGGAAACCTGATTGCCTGCCCTTGGATTATATCAAGTCCCTTGTTCTGTCCACCTTCCTCTGATTCGGTAAGGAGCATCTGCATCCCAAGACAGATACCAAGAAGTGGTTTATCATCGTTCACTACGTCATAGATGGCATATTTTATCTCTTGAAGCTGTACCATTCCATCATAAAATGCACCAACACCAGGAAGTACAAGCCCATCAGCATTCCTTATCTCATGAACATTGTTTGAAATGCTAACCTTTGCTCCAGCATGTTCAAATGCTTTCTGCACACTTCTGAGATTTCCAAGCCCATAATCTATGATAACAATCGTTTTCATACAGAGGTGACTATCAGGATGTAACCACATATACAGATTATGGTGTGGGACGTTACGATTAGTGACTCTGTATACGAAGTATGCAGGTGACCACATATACAGATTATGGTGTGGGACGTTACGATTAGTGACTCTGTATACGTATACAGATTATGGTGTGGGACGTTACGATTAGTGACTCTGTATACGAAGTATGCAGATGTCGAAGCATGCAGAGATTATAGTACTATTTATCGTTATTACTATCCTCAGTGGTATAATGGATACAAGCACACTCACTCCAGGCGAACCATTGTATGGGAGTCAGCAAAACATTATAAACTTGTTTCAATTCCTATTAGGTTCTTGATGCGTTGCGACTTTCAGACCAGCTTGTCCCTGTCTGATGTAAATTCAAAGACTCTCCCATATAGTCCTATCGATTTTTGCCTGCTTTAGAATTCTTATCAAAAATTCCCTGCCAATATCACCTTTATGTGGGTGGGGGAGTCTGAGGGTAACGTTATCTTTGATCATGAACTGATGTTTTCCGCCAGAATAAGGGCCCTCAAAACCAAGAATTTCAGATATCGTATCAAATCTCTTCTTTTTATCGATCCCATCTGAGGCGTCAAACTGCCTACATGATCGACATACCGATGCCATCGGCCACTGGTAGCGGCAGGTTGAGGCGTACTCTGAGCAATATCCATTCCTCAAGTACTTCCTCTAATTCATCTCGACATGACTCAAGAGTGTCGCTGTTCGCATAAATACCGTCAAATCCTGGTATTTCAGCATAGAATGTACCGTCATCGGGCAGAATCTCATATCTGGCTTTTTTCATCGCTGCATAAGCGTATTTTAAATAGATCCCCATCTTCATATATCTCCTATACTTTTTTAGTAGGTTTATTTTTCGGCTATTCGGATCGACACATATGGAGTTTTAACCGTCATTACTGGTATGTGCCGTCGCACGACTCTCATTGATAGTTCTGTATGATTGCAACTCACTTAACTTTTATGCGTGTAGTTTCGATCCCTGCTCTGGTTTTCTGATGCGTTGCGACTATATCTGATACGCAAATCATCTCCGTCTGCAATACCCGGTGGTAGGGTCATCGTAAACCTCTCTGGCGGTCCAAGGGAGATACTTGTTGCACTCACTGCTGCATCCATCTCATTTTCACACCTGATCCAAAAGACAACAAACTTCAGCGACATAGATCGTGAACAGAGGGAGATCGAACTGCCACAGCTCTTGCGGGAACTGGACACGAATGCACGCCTGATACTTACCGATGTAAAAAAGCACGAGCCAACAACACTCACAGAGATTGCGTCGCGGCTTCGCCTCTCAGAGAGTACGATCTCACGCCATGCTGCTAAGCTTGCTAATATGCGTGCAATCGAGATTACACCGCATGGTAAGAACAAACAGGCAACGATCTTATTGAGTGGCAAGGTACTCTTGAAGGTCTGTGACGTGAAAAGCTAGCCATAGTAGCTCAACAACACTTCTCATATTTCTATAAACCAGCCCCCGGGATATTTTTCTACAGTGTGCACGCACCAATAGAAACTTTTATAGGAAAATAACTTAACAGGTGCTGGGGGTAGGGGTGCGAGATGTTTGATCTGGAGCGGTTAACAAAGATCATAAGCGACATCTATTGATATTGTCGGTTCCGATATCTGAGCCATGCCAGGATACGTGAGATGGTCGGAGAAGCGTACAAGGGGTGAAAAGGTGCTGGTAAAATCATGAATAGTCGTTTTAAATACCGGAAAGTCGGTCAGGAGGTATCTGCATGAGGATATGGGACGTGCCTCCTGATCGGATGTGCCGCAATCATCTGCTTGGCGAACACAGGGAAATCCATGCCGTGTGGTCGATAATAACTAACAACAAGAAAGCGTATTCAAACCATCCCGAGATCCTGCGGTGGAGGGGGCGGCTTAGGGCGCTGTACTTCCGGCACGAGGCGCTGGTTACAGAGATGGCAGCGAGAGGATACAAGCATCATACGCCAATGGATCCGGAACTTGCGACCGGAGAATCCGTACAGACCGAATTTGTTACTTCTTACGAGGAACAGATTCTAATCTTGAGAGGGCGGGGCTGCGAATGCAGGGTGTGATGGTGGCCACTTTGGAGCGGAAAGTAGAGTGTCGAGTTGTGCGCGATGAGAAGATAAAATATGCATTGGAAGAAACGAATGGACTGCGAAACCGCCTTGTTCACGGATATAGCGACATCAACGCTTTCGTCCTTCAGTGCAAGATGCGCTGCATTCTGGTACGTAAGAACGTATTTTTTTATGTAATACCCAAGGTTCACTTTTGCTCCGGAAACGATTTTCTATTGGATGTCCGAACCTATCACATCCACATATAGAAGTCCTGCCTCTACAAGTATTCCAGCCGTTCCACAGAAAGGGTCAAGCAAGAGATCGTTTTTTTAATCTCACACAGGTTGACGAGCGTCAGTGATATGCATGGTATGAGAACGCCGTGATAAAAAAACGGTTTGTTTTTTGGATTTCGTTCTTCGAATGACGAGCGATTGATGCGATGCAATAATATTTCAAAAATAGCCATCTCTGAAATGAGCAACAGTTTAAAGCATACATCCGGAGTTTGAAGGTCTGTCCTGTTGCCATATCTGTGTATGATTTCACTTATTAATGGTTCAAGCACTTGTGACGTTTTGATCAGTGGACACCGCTCCCATGTTTGAATATGAGAGAAAATCCAACGTTTCAACCGCGACACCACACAATGTGACAATCTTCCTAACAAATTTAGGGAAGCCAC
>RXIJ01000055.1 GCA_004212095.1 Methanosarcinales archaeon
TAACAGGAGGCGGCAGCGGCAGCTTCAATCTTGAAAACAGACGGTTATCTATAGACTGGGTGCCAAATTCTTCTATCAATCTATTATAGTCAATATCCCCCTCGACTTCCCATGGAGTTATGGGCATAATTATATTTTCTATTCCCCGCTTAAATTCTCTGCAAGTTCGGTATCAATGATTACAAAGTCCCTGGCTGAGCGTACTGATGCAAAAGGTATGTACATAATATTACCTTTCATTTTGAATTTGGTATCAGTGGCATGGTTCGGCTTTACTACCAGGTCTTTAAGTTCACCAGTTTTAGTATTTATTATTATATTTACAGCTGTTCCAAGTTCTACCCCATCCATGCTGGTTACAGATTTACGAGACATGCTTTTTGCAAATACTTTTTCCATGTTTTCTTTCTCTCATCTGTATCCTATATATGATTTTTGTTCTTTTGGTTTACCGCCTTTAAACTGGTCTTTAAGGCGTTCATAGTAATTCATTATGTTCTCTCCAAGACTTGGGCGTACTTTTTTGAGTGCTTCTCTGAAGTGTTCCATTTCTATTTTTTCTGTGTTTATATCTTCTCTTAAAGCCAGCATTACTGCTTCCCTGCAAACTGCCTCTATGTCTGCTCCCGTATAGCCCTCTGTTATTTCTTTAAGCTCTTCGAAATCAACATCACTTGAAAGCGGTGTGTTTCTGGTATGTATCTTAAATATTTCAAAGCGTCCTGTTTTGGATGGCGATTCAAGCAGCACCATTCGATCAAAACGTCCAGAGCGTATTAATGCGGGGTCTATGATATCGGGACGATTGGTGGCTGCTATGATAATTACATCTTCAAGTACTTCAAGACCGTCAATCTCAGTTAGCAATTGGTTGACCATTCTTTCAGTTGCTCGGTTCATTTCGTTGCCGCGTACAGGAGCTATAGCATCAATCTCATCAAAGAAGATAATCGATGGCGAGACCTGTTTTGCTTTTTTGAATATATCTCTAATTGCTTTCTCAGATTCTCCCACCCATTTGGATACCAGTTGGGGTCCTCGTATGCTGATAAAATTGGCTGCCGTTTCGTTGGCTACTGCTTTTGCAACGAGTGTTTTACCTGTACCGGGAGGCCCATAAAGGAGAATTCCTTTTGGTGGGCGAATACCCATTTTTTTGAATTTTTCAGGTTGTATAAGTGGCCATTCAACAGTTTCAAGTATGTCCTGTCGTACTTTTTCGAGGCCGCCAACATCCTTCCATGTGTTTGTTGGAATTTCAATCAGCGCTTCTCGCATGGCCGACGGTTCAACTTCTTTTAGTGCATCATCAAAATCTTTTTGTACAACTCTCATGCTTTCAAGAAGCTCTTTTGGTATTTCTTCATCAAGGTTTATCTGTGGAAGGTATCTGTGCAGTGCATTCATCGCTGCTTCTTTGGCAAGGGCTGAAACATCTGCACCAACAAACCCGTGTGTTGTTGAGGCGAGGTGGTCTAACATGGAGGCTGCTGAGTCTTCAATGACCTTTTTGATATATTCTAACGAGACCACATTTAGGTCTAACAGTGTCTCTTCGATTTTTCGTATTTTTTTGTCCTTTTGCTGTAGTATTTTATCCGGAAATATGTTTATGATGTCTTCAGGTTCTCTGATGCTTTTAATGTGTTTGGTTTCGTTTATGTCTGCTGCTATGGATTCTATTATGCTTTCTCTCTCTTTTATTGCTTCATTTATTTCATTGATAGCAGCTATGTCTTTCTCCAATTTTTTAATATCGTTTTTATTATCCCCTATTTCTTTTTCTAAGTCTTCAATCCTGGATTTCAGATGCTTTATCTGACCCTGCTTACTACTTATCACACCTAAAATTTTCTGAATTAACTGACCTTCAGCCTTTACCCTTTCCCCCTCCAATCTTCCAAGTTCACCTTTAATCTCCTTTAACTCACGTTCGATATCACTCCTCTCCAATTCAAGAGACTCTATCTTAGAAATATTCTTAGAGATGCGCACAGTAGAATTTTTCTCAAAAGATGACAGTTCCTCCAAAAGCACCTTTGCTACAACATCCTTTCCCCAGTGATAAATAGGCATCCCTTGCGTGTGTATCCGGAATATTTCTTTTCGTTCTTCTCTATCAGGCACGCCGATTTCTATTTCACGATCAAATCTGCCTGGTCTCCGAAGTGCAGGATCTACTGCATCGATTCGGTTGGTAGCACCGATTACCACCACTTCTCCCCGTTCCTCAAGACCATCCATCATCGTTAGAAGCTGAGCCACAACACGCCTCTCTACTTCACCTGTCACTTCTTCTCTTTTTGGTGCTATTGAATCAAGCTCGTCTATGAAGATGATGGCTGGAGCATTCTGGCTTGCTTCTTCAAATATTTCACGCATGTTATGTTCGCTCTCGCCATAGTATTTGGACATTATTTCAGGTCCTGCTATAGCTATAAAATGTGCACCGGATTCGTTTGCTACCGCCTTTGCAATGAGTGTTTTGCCTGTGCCAGAAGGCCCATGTAGTAGAATACCTTTTGGCGGCTCAATACCAAGTTTGTTGAATATCTCGGGGTGTTTCATCGGCAGTTCTATCATCTCACGCACCCGCTGTATTTCTTTATTTAACCCGCCGATGTCTTCATAAGTTATGCCAGTAGCCGTGCTTTCAAAACCACTGATGGGCTTTTCATGTAGTGTCAACTCTGTTTCACTGGTGATTAATACTACCCCATCCGGCACTGTTTCTGCAGCTATGAGAGGTATGGCTTGTCCTGTTACTACTCGCCCAATAAAAGGATGTTCCATGGTACTCATCACAGGTATTATATCATCTCTGACAATCGGTCGCTTCAATATTTGCTTTTTAACCATCCCGGGAGCGTTCCCGCCAAACTGAAGTCTTGCACCCTCGGTTGGGGCAAGTACCACTTTCACTGCATCATGAACATCGGCTTTTTGCACTTTGACAACATCGCCAATACTTGTTCCAGCGTTCTGTCGTATGAATCCATCAACACGGATAGTCCCTTGGTCCCAGTCTGTTCTATCTGCTCGCCATACTTTTACACCAGTAATTTTTTTACCCATTATTTCGATAATGTCTCCAGGCGAAAGCTTGAGGGTGAGCATGGTCTGGGGATCAAGTCTTGCAATACCTCGACCCGAATCATTTGGATATGCTTTTGCAATTTTAAGTTTAATTTGTTGAATAGGACATTCCTTCTTAGATGTAAATATATAATCCAATCATGTACTACATTATATATATTATTTTCTTTTATGAGGCTGTCAAATTACCTCGGAAATTTCGTGTTTCTAATTTGATGGCTATCTGTTTTATTGAGACTTCTTTGATTTTTATCCTGAGAACATGTCCTGTCAAGCAGACCTGAAATTTTTATCTGGTTTTTTGTAATTATATTAGTCTGATCCAGTCAAAGATGTTGATAGGTGGGGCCGTGTCAGGGAACTTACAAGTTACCGGTTCTTTTCTGCACTTGATTGCTATCGCAATCAAGAATTAAAAGCTACCTTGTTATTTTCTGCACACGGAGTGTACGGTTTTGCACAAGGAAGTTATGCAGTGCTTCTCGCAATCAAGAATTAAAAGCTACCTTGTTATTTTCTGCACACGGAGTGTACGGTTTTGCACAAGGAAGTTATGCAGTTTCTCGAAGCCAGGTAGTTTTCAAGTGAGTCTGTAAAATTGGACCCTTTTTTAAACTTTTGAAATTTTTGTCATCAACGAAAATGCATGGCACAGTATTCAGAGCTGTTAGTAGGGTGCAGCATGCCTGTAAATCAAGTCATACTCAAAAAAGAGATAGAGTTTTAAGTCAAAAATCCAATTTGACGGGTTCCATAGGTACTGGAAAAATGAAAAATCTACGTAGCCTTTTCGAGAATTACAGAATTAGAAAAAAATAAAAAACAAATGTATGGTTTGTGTCGGGACAATTGCCATCCTAGTTAACTGCTATGCCTGTTGAACCATAGGAGCTGCCTGAGACTTTAATATCTGCTGAGCCGCAACTTGGGCATTTTGTCTCATCGCCGTACCATATTTTTCCGCATTTTTTACAATATCTTCGTGCCATCTACATTACCTCCCATTATCAGGGCATACTATCATTATCATTAATGGTATATAAGGATTATCCATTATAAATAATGAATAACTATTATAATAATTATTCATAACATTAACAGGTCTAACGCACATCGAAATAATAGTACAGTCGAATTTTTTTAGTGAAATTGCTAAATCCTTAAATTTCACCAAGCAGAGCATAATAGAGAATGGGGGATACAATAGAGACCTTAGCAATGATCGAAACGGTCCTTAAACTCTGTGTGCTTTTGCCCCTCTCTACAGTGATAAAGCACCCGGATTTTTAGATAGTGCAGAGATATTATCTTACTGCCGATAACGCTGTTATAATCATTTCTTTGTATCTTGTTAGATCTGTTTGATAGTGTGCTGATGCCTGCCTGACCACTGGATTCTCTTTATCATTGAGTCGTTGCAGTGTCTGATGTGCAGTATCTACTATCCATTGGTCTATGGTGTCCTCTTCGATTACATGGATTGTCTCAGGTCGCACAGATGTCATAGTTGCTCCTTCTGGTGTGGTGTAGATGTTCGGTTTGCCGATAACTGCTACAAAAACTGGCGGTTCTATTCTAACTATTGCATCTGCTGCTTCCTGTTGATACTGCCCTGCATATATGAAAAATGCTCCTGTCGGATCAGTGATTCTGGCTCGCCAGTATTCTGTTTCATTCCCGATGTTCTCTTTTTCTATCAGGGTGCCGGTTATGTAGAGTCTGTTAATCCTGGCTCCTGTTTGCGTAATAAGGTATTGTTTTGAGTATTGGTCATCTTCTTCTTTGTATATGAGGTTTGATTCTTGTAGTTCTTGCGCAAATATGCGTTTTGCTGGTTCTCGTACATATTGCAGATTTCCCTCCATTTACAACACCCCCTCATTCGTGTTTTTGGATTGCTCGATTGCTACGCAATCGAGAGTTGAGTGTGTAGTGCTGCCCTCTGTTTGCGTTGTATGAAGTTGTGATAGAAGTTCGTCCACTGCCCCTTTTGTTATCTTTGGTAATGCTTTTATCTCACTCACTATCAAGTATCGATCAACCTTTGTTCCGACTATTGTATAATACCTACCAATGATTTTTGATTTTATTATGTCTGTTACTATGTTGTGATCAAGTGCCTCTGTTGCTATATCTTTTGCTTCAACGAGAGTTATGTTTGTTAGTTTCTCGCTCAATTCTTTGTTTATGATAGCTTCCTGTGTGGTCTTACCATCGTCTATCACAGCTTTTATTCGAAGATCGTACACACCTTCAACCTTGCCATGTTCAGTACAAACTCCTTTAGATAGTGCCCTGTTGCATTCCGGACATCTTTTTATCAGTCCTGAGCCGTTTTGCACGTCAACGATAACACCTGTAAATTCTGTTGTTTGGGTGCTTACTTCCACATCTTCTTCTATTTCAGTGATGCTTGTCGCCTTGTTCAGTTTTATACTATATCTACCCTGCCAAACACCTGTCACTGCCGTTTTTATCAAGTAGGATTTTCCCTCTTCCAAGGGTTCAGGAATTATTACTCCCTGGAACATGGTAAATTTTATAATTCCGGTTTCATCTCCAACAAGACCTACCTGAACGATTGATTCGTGGTTTGCCTCCCACAATTGGGTTACTTTTACCCTGAGAGATATCCACTGTCCTTCCTGATTTATGTCTTGTATGGCTGTGATGTCATTTGTAGAACCAGTATAGTACTGACTCCTATCAATATTGTGTTCTTTTAGAAAATAGTTAACCACGCTTCGTTTGGCTTCTCCAATTGGCACTTTAAATTCACTCGTTAGCTTTTGAAGGCGCTCTTCAATTTTCTCTTCTGACAACTTTATTCCAAGTTGTGAAAACCGATTTATTATTTCTTGAACCGTATTTGGCATAATTTCGATCTCCTTTATTGATCTAAAATGATTTTATATGCTCATATCCTTTATCATTCAGACATTCTATAATAATCTTGCCTGCTGAAACTGTCTTCCAAAGAACAATACCTTTTTCTATCACATCTCCAATCACTGTAAAATCAACTTTTTTCTGAAGCTCTGCGACTTTATCCTTTTGAACAGTAAATAACAGCTCAAAATCACCACCTTCATATAGACTCAGTGATAGCGCCTCTTCCCTGGAAAATAGCTGTTTAATATCTTTGTTAACTGGTATTTTTTCGGCACTTATGCTAAATCCTATATGGTTGTTTGCACGTGACAACTCATGCAATGACGCAGCCAGACCATCGCTAATATCTATCATAGCAGTGGCCATTTTGGTCTTACCAATAGTAACTGCTTCAGTGATTCTTAGTACTGGCTCAAACAGTCGAGAAGTTACTTTTTCAGGGCACTTCATGTTGTGTGTTAATGCAAATAGTGCAGCACCAGCTCCACCAAGACTTCCTGTCACACACACAACATCACCAACTTCAATCCCGGTTCTGTAAAGGATATTCGCCTGATTAACCTTCCCAAGTGCTGTTCCAACAATGGTAAGCTCACTATGACTGTCTACATCGCCTCCAATAACCCTACATGAAGCAGTATCTGCACAGGCTGTAATACCCTTCATCATTTCATCAACAAGATTAACGGTTGCGGACTCTGGTAAGCCCAAAGCAAAAAGTAGTCCAACAGGCTTTGCACCCATCGCTGCAACATCACTGAGATTTACTGCTGCACTCATCCATCCGATTTGATACCAGCTCATCTGCTCTGGAAAATCAGTTTTTCGGTGAAGCATATCAGTACTTACAACAAGGAATTCACTCCCGCATTCAATAACAGCACAATCATCCCCAGCAGTTGTATTTTTCAAGAGTGATGAAATGTGTTCAACAAGAAGCCGTTCGCCAAGTTCAACAACGCGCATCAGTTAGAGTGATGTACACCATCAATAATATATCTTGCCAGGGAATCACTTTCCACCCACAAAGATTATTAGTAGTCAGGCATATAAGCTCTGATGTCGGCGCCACTGTATAACTTCGTTGTGCAGAGATATAAATAACCGTTTACTCTTGATTGTGGCAGCAATCGAATCGCGCCAAGGTGGCGGAGTGGCTACGCTATCGCCTGCAGAGCGATCACATTCCGGTTCGAATCCGGACCTTGGCTTTCACTTAAAGATTTTTATTTAGTTTGGATAGTTAATGTCTGCACATTCATCACCACAGAAGTGGACAGAATTCTTAAAGTCATCCTATAAAGATGAGATTGCCAATCTTGCTGAGGAGTATCCTGATGTTAGAAGTCTTAGTATATCTTTTTTTGACATAGAACAGTTCGATCCGGAATTGGCAGATGAACTTCTAAACCTCCCGGATGAGGTGTTAAGAGATTCCAATCAAGCACTACTTGATATTGGTGACACGAAAGGAGTTGATTTTTCAAAAGCTTACCTGCGAGTAAGAGATCTTGCATCACACGTTCAGATACGCAGCATCCGAAGCCATCATATCGGAAAAATGATTGCGGTCGAAGGGTTGATTCGAAAAGCTACCGAGGTGCGCCCAAAGATCACGCGTGCAGTATTCCACTGCCCTTACGAACATGAGACAGTGGTTATGCAGGGTGAGAAATTCGTAGAGCCTTATGAATGTAATGATGCTAACTGCTCCAGAAAAAAAGGACCCTTTGCACTATCGAGAGAAAAATCCACTTTTCTGGATGCACAAAAGATTCGCATACAGGAATCGCCAGAAGGTCTTAGGGGAGGTGAGCAGCCACAGACACTCGACGTTCTTGTAGTTGATGACCTTGCTGGAATAACTGCTCCCGGGGATCGCATAATTATTACAGGTGTGCTTCGCTCTTACCAGCGCGTAAATTACAACACCAAAACCACATTCTTTGACATAGTGCTTGATGGTTTATCCATTGATGTGGAAGACAAGGAATTCGAGGATATCGTACTGGCATCTGAAGATATTGAGATGATAAAAACTCTTGCCGCTGATACTGGGATTTATGAGAAAATAATACGAAGCATAGCTCCAAGCATCTATGGCTACAGTGAAGTAAAAGAAGCAATATCCCTTCAACTGATGAGCGGTGTATCGAAGAAACTTCCAGACGGTTCACGGATCAGAGGTGATATTCACATGCTGCTTATTGGAGACCCTGGCATTGCAAAATCACAGCTTCTACGATACACGGTCAAAATTGCACCCCGTGGTATTTATACAAGCGGTAAAAGCTCAACATCGGCAGGACTTACAGCCGCAGCAGTAAAGGATGAATTCGGAGATGGGCGATGGACTCTTGAAGCCGGTGCATTAGTACTTGCAGATAAAGGCATTGCAGGTGTTGATGAAATGGATAAAATGAAGCCTGATGACCGCGCATCACTGCATGAAGCGATGGAACAGCAAACCATAAGCATAGCAAAGGCAGGCATTATGGCAACCTTGCAATCCCGCTGCTCACTGCTTGGTGCTGCAAACCCGAAATATGGACGCTTTGACCAATATGACAACATCGCCAAACAAATAAACATGCCGCCAACACTTCTGTCGCGATTCGACCTGATATTTATTCTTACAGATAAGCCAACGATAGAACGAGACACACAAATATCCAATCATATTTTAAAAGCACATTACGCTGGCGAACTTAGCATGCAGCAGGAACATATTCCAAACTCAGGCATAACCAGTAAGCAGATAGAACATGCAATGAAAGTGATACAGCCGGAGATAGAGCCTGAACTGATGCGAAAATATATTGCTTACGCCAAACGCAACATCTATCCTCTTATGAGCGATGATGCCAGGGAAAAAATCATCAATTTCTATCTTGGACTCAGGAAACAAGGAGAAGACCCAAATTCACCAGTTCCGGTTACTGCAAGGCAGCTTGAAGCTTTGGTAAGACTTGCAGAGTCGAGTGCACGCATCCGATTGAGTAATGAGGTGAATGTAGACGACATAGAACGAGTGATACGCATAGTAACCACAAGCCTTGAGCAGGTGATGATGGATCCGGAGACTGGCATGCTTGATGCTGACATTATTTCTGTTGGTACAAGCAAAAGCCAGAGAGACAAAATACACATACTTAGAGATATAATAAAAGAACTCCAGCATGCACACGATGGTGTAGCACCTTATGAAGACGTGATAGTACATGCAGAAGAACAAGGTATTAATAGAGAAAAGGTGGAAGACGTACTATCAAAACTTAAGAACTCGGGAGAAATATACGAGCCTAAAAACGGATACGTTAAAATATCGCAATAAAGAAGGGTTATTCTTGTTTGAAATACCAGATAAAAAACAGCTCATTGATATAGCAGTAACCAAACACAGAAACCTGGTAGACCAGTACACCAGTGAATGTGAAGACATGAAAGTTAGTGAGACTTTATTGACAGGTCAGATGCACAGAGAAAAAGAAGAGCTTGAAGCACGCAGTAATCGAAAAGAAGTGTTGGAAGAAAAGAGAAAACTTTTGTGCTACCAGGCAGAAAAAATGCTGCAGCAACTGTTTGACATACTGCTAACAACAGAAAATACCAGGGATAGTCACCTAAAACAGATACATAAGACACTCATCCAGAAAGGAATTGAGCTTGGTAAAACAAAAAATTTACAGGGAGAGAGAGCGCTTGTAGATGAAATAAAAAACGTGCTTGAAACAATACCACAAAATAATGACGTGAACAAAATAATTGCCTTAATAAACAAAAAATTCGAAGGCGTGGTTACTTCACAGACAGAACTACAAACCATCTCCAACATCAAAGAACAGAAGACCGTCAATAAAACACAAATAAAGGACGTCAGTGAAAAAATACTGTGGCTTAATGAACGAGTAAACGAACATGAACGGGCGTTATCTCACTGGGGGGGGAGTTATAATGAATGATATACTGAGCGAGGGAAAACTTAGAAGTAAAGTAAATTATCTCAGGCAAGAGCTTGGCCAGAAAGACAGGGAGCTTAAAAAAATCTTCAGAGACCTTGCCCTGCACAAAAACAATTCAACAGAACTAAAAGAACAGCGAGACTTACTAAACCAACAGGTCAAACAACTTGCCGGAATAGCAGCAATGTTGAGAGGAAATAGAGACGTGTCAAACAAGCAAATAGCTGCTATTAAACGACGGAGAGAACTGCTTAAAAAACCTGCCCAGGAACAAAAAAAGATATTGGATGGGTTAAGAGATGAACGAGATAAACTGAATAATATATCTAAAGGAAAATATGAAACACTTTTAAGGTTCTATTCTGAAGAGCTGACAACATTTAAAATATCAGACATACCTTTAGAGCAGGAAATTGACGTATTCAATAGATTACTATCACTTGGAGTTCGCATAACTGTTGCAGAGCAGGCAAACCGGAAGCACCAGCAGTTACAGCAGAAACACAGTAGTCTCAGAAAAGTGTATCAGGAACTTGATATTATTCATCAACGAATACAAAACCTTGCAGATGAATCGCAAAACTACCATGAACAATTGATAAGCACGTATCAAAAAATTGATACCTTGCGAAGAGAATCAGACGAATACCACAAAAAACTCATTGAAGTCTATGCGGTTGTAGACCCTTTTAGAAATCGAATAGATCCACTTAAAAGAAAGATAGAACAAGAGCGCAAAGAACTTGACGTGTATCTTGAACAGTTAAAAGACGTGCAGCTTAAAAAGGACGAGATTAAAGAGGAAAAGAAGCACCTCCAGGCAAAAACACGTTATCAAGAAACCGGAAAAATGAGTATAGAAGACCTGCGCATTTTAATGGATCACAAAGAACTCAAATTATAACTCTCATTTTTTTGACACATAATGTTTATTTATAATGTTTATTTATAATGTTTATTTATAATGTTTATTTATAATGTTTATTTATAATGTTTATTTATAATGTTTATTTATAATGTTTATTTATAATGTTTATTTATATTTATAATGTTTATTTATAATGTTTATTTATAATATTTATTTATAATGTTTATTTATAATATTTATTTGTTTTAATAATTTTAATGAATTATGCAGCATATTATTCTTGAGTTATTAAATTTGCCTATATTTATAATATGTTATTGCACCATCAATTGATTGGGTGCAAGGTAGTATATTATGCCTGTTCGCATACCTTAACTTAAGTAAAATATATAATAAGTTTGTAAGCAAAAAATTACAGAATATATGGAATAAAACAATTTCAGTTTGATGAATAATTTTAACTGTTGTTCTTTACACCCATTTGTCTGTTGAATGGGGCTATTGTCTGCTGATTAGTATATATTCTTATAGTCATTGTAATAAAATTGTTTGCTGAAGACATGTTATTTGATTGAAAATAACAGAATAATATTTTTAATAATGTTTATTCATGTATACTATGTAATAATTATTGAAAAATTGACTATATTAGCTATATGTAGCTATTTATAACTGAAAGTAATAAAATAAAAACAAATTATTACTAAATATGTTGCAGAAAATACTGGAAAATCGATACTAAATATGTTGCAGAAAATACTGGAAAATCGATACTAAATATAATACAAAATATTAATTTTATAACATATAACTATTTAAATTTTTAATATTATAAATTTCATATTAAATATATAATATTAAAATATTTATCCTGTATTGAAGTAAAATCTGAGAGTTTGACATTTAGCTTTGAGTCTTATAGGATCTCCAAACAATATGTCTGCATGAGATAGCCATCTAATGTGACTAACAAATAATAATTTACCAGAAACTGCATCATTTTTGTTGAATTTTTGAGACACAAATTTGTACTTGTCAGAATATGGGTAGACAACATCTTAAGAAATTTAACCTCGGAACCAAGCAGAGGGTGTATAGATTGAGAGAATATGATGGCAAGAGAGTTAGGTACCTCTTTGATTCTGTGTGACCTCTGCGGTGAGAAAAGTTATCTCACAACAGTTACTTAGCATGTTCATAAATTGGGCAAACTATTTACTGAGAGTTCCCTGATTACAAAAGAACCTGTCAAATTGGATTTTTGATTTAAAACTCTATCTCTTTTTTGAGTATGAACTGATTTCCAGGCATGCTGCACCCTACCGACAGTTTTAAATAATTTGCTAAGTCTGCCTCTTATGGCAGAAATTTCAAAAATTTTCAAAGGAGTCTCTTTCACAGACTCGCTTGAAAACTATTTTGCTTTAAAAAACGTCTCGATATGCCAATTTTTATTTTTTCCGGACATAGGAGACATTGCACAGTATATCGAACACAACTTCTACAGCGATAAATGTTGGCACTTTAGATACGATGCCAGAGCAATGATTAAACTTGTTGTGGTTAAGTTTTTCGAGGCGTGTAGCCTTACAGGAAGGTTGTTTTGTCGAAGGAAGATGCCTAGTTACTTGGTTTCAAAGAAAGGAATGGGATAATGCAAATTCCATCAGGTGGTACGCTCCATCACTTTGCGAAGTATCGTTTGGGTGTTAAGGGTATTGATAAAATTATGGAGAGAATTTTGAAAAACCCTTTGGATATACAACTTTTTTATATGTTCATACATATAATCATATATTATGAAAACTTTAATAGGCTTTGGGCAGAAAGAGGCGTACAAGCGAGTGGAACAGCTTGGCGATCGGCTGGCGGGAATTAAATCGCAGATGAATTGGGAAGCGTTTCGACCGATCGTGAGTGATATGTACGATAACAGGAGCGAACGAGGCGGAAGGCCAAACATCGATGAGGTGGTAATGGTCAAGCTGCTCGTGCTCCAGCAGTGGTACGGGCTCTCCGATCCGGAACTCGAGAGGCAGGCTGTGGATA
>RXIJ01000056.1 GCA_004212095.1 Methanosarcinales archaeon
TTTTTGAACGCTTACGAAAACAATAACTGATCGTCCGTTTATTGGATAAAAACCAAAGGTATTTGCCCTAAGTTTACTGGTATTTTTATAGATGACCGTTTTTCCGAATGACCAGGGTTTTTTAGTATTGGATGCTGTTTGTGGGGATTATTCGTCAAAAAATCCTATTATGTCTTTATCAGTTACTTCTATCAATCTTTTTTTAAAATATACTCTGCATCTTTTGGTATTATGCCACCGTATCCCTATTTATTCCAATCGTTCTTGCCAAATATAACCTGTGTTCTTGCTGACACTAGCAAAATCCGAAGCCTCTTCAACATATCTATGCTTGATAAAATATAGCCTCTTCAACACCGTTGTATTCTTCTTAGGATGTTTGATGCGTTTGGACAAATCTTGAACCGTCAGATGTCTCTTTAAATCTTAAATGTTTGGTTCGTGACTATAAATAGATCGCTACCAAATGTTTTTATGACAGTAGAAATCTTATTAATTGTGTAAGTACAAAAGGGAAGAATATTTTTCCATTTTGAAAAACATTTAGTAATATTGCAAATCGCCTGAATAGTTTTCGCTGAGATTCCATAAAACAACTGTAGTCATTTGATTATTCATAAACATGCAAATAAACAAAGGAATTTACACAATTATCCTCTATGTGAAACAAAATACCATCATTCACACTGGCGGTCTTGGAAAAACAAAATACGTGCGAGGGTGCTACGCATACACAGGATCTGCCAGAAGCAAAAGTGGTTTTTCACGAGTACGCCGTCATATAAATGTTCTAAAAGGGATTAACAAAACACGACACTGGCACATAGACTACCTCCTGCCAAGTGCAACGCTTAAAGCAATCGTTGCAACCAAGACAGAAAAAAATCTCGAGTGTCAGATCTCAAACCAGATAAAAACAACAACAACCTCAATAAAAAACTTTGGAAGCACAGATTGTACATGCACAAGTCACCTACAATATCACAGCAATTTTCATCATTTGTTAGAATGCACGCTCAATGCATACATCACACACACTGATAATATTGATATGTATTTATTAAAATGAAAGTATGTATTTTGCCTGATGAAAAAACCACGAGAATTCACAATATCCCGTAACCCTGTGATTTTATGCTGATCTGCACAACTCGATTACTGCGTAATCGAGACTATTGTAATTAAAAAAAATTTACGTATATAATCGTTATCCTCGGACGTTAATTTTTAGCTTAAAAACCGATCGTATTGTATAATAAGTAGCATAAATAAAATAATGCGGTTGATGTCGATTATTAGCTAATATAAAGTTCTCAAACTTGAGTTAATGAATGGAATATTTTTTCGATTGAATCTTTTTTCCTATACGTTTGTAATGCTTGTTCAAGTGTCGAATTATCGCTTGATTTTATGCAGAAAAATCCTTCTTGTCCAGTGATAGTTGTGCTTTTGAGAAGTCTTAACGTATCTTCTTCGCCCGGGCTCTTCCAGCTTTGTCTGGTATGAGCAGGTCCTGTCAACCAGCACATTATTGAGTATTTTGATTTACCGTATTTTTACACGCCAATCAAAACTTAAAACAGACTCCATTTCCTTAGTGAGTTGCACTAACACCAACTCCTCTAATAATTTCCTTTCATCACCCCTAATCCACAATTTGATGACAGCTATCGCCAATCCATCTCTCGGCGTTTGATCGTGGCGAGATGATAAAGATTAAATGCAAACGCGGTGACTACAATCTTCACGCCAACTCTTGCCACAGTCGTTAATGTACATGACCTGAGTTAAATACGCTTTTTATAACAGCGTACGGTCGCTCGCCAGGTGATCTTTTCCTGCTTTTGTTTGGGCACCGAAGTAACCTTTATCCCGATAAACCACTTCTCCCTCCTTTGAGAGATTCGCCTGCGAATTATGGAGGGATGCGGGAGTTGTATTGATATTCCTGATCAAACCGTGCTCTGTGTCCATCTTAGAGTGAAGTTTGTATCCAAAATAGGATTTTCTGTTCTTTTTGCCCATGTACTATTTTTACCTTCAATCCTTGGATATCGAGTTGTCTCTGGAATTCTTCCCAGATTTCTTTATCTTTACCTGTTTCGATCAATCTATCACTAAATCTCCACACAGTTGAGAAATTGGGGATATTATCAAGAAAAACAAGGAATTTGCGGAAAAAAGATCCTGTCTGTCGCCTGACGCTCAAGTTCAGGGTCTTGGAGATCGTGCCACTGCCGGAGCACCGGCATTTTTATCATCACAACCGCATACATGTGTGGTCTGCCACCATTTTTCGGTCATGTTCCTATATGTCCCAGCTACGGTAGGGATGAAAGCGCCCCAGTATGTAAAGGAATCTACTTGTGCAAGCTTGTAACCGAGACGTTTAACCTTTTCGTATTCTTCACTCAATTAAAAATCGATCAAAGACTTAATATGTACTGCATTAGCAAAAAAGGTTAATAACTGTTTCCATTTTGACTAAGAATATTCCGGTGCTCTGTTGTGTTTGCTGGGGGCTGAAGGTGGGTTAGGTTTTAAAAGTTCTCATCAGGGAGTTGCCCTATCAAATGGTTGATCAATGTGGTCTTTCCGGAGTTTATCGGTCCATAAACGAAAGTGATCAGGGATGGTTCGGAATTCAAAATATCTATGATCTCTTTCTTCTCCCTCTCACGGTTGTGAAATTCAATTCACTTAATGCCCCTCTCCTCCCAAATCATGCACCCACACCCAACAGCATCGCGATTGCAGATACGGATTGAGTCATGCTACTACCTCCTTGCACATGTCGTCCTTCGCTCTTGCTATGCGAAGCAGAACATCAATATCCATCTCAAGGAACATATCAAAGAGGCGCATTCTCACACCCATGGTGTCGTTGTTACGCTCATTGATCCCCTCAACATAGACGATTACATCAAGGTCATCCCCTTCACAAGGTCCAAAATATTCAACATCCTTGATCCTTTCTGCTCCAAATTCCTTTGAAACTTCATCTCTGATTATCTTTATAATTTCTTCTTTATCCATCTAAGATCCCTCCACAAGATATTTACAGGTGTCAACGATCATGGCAGCGTTTGATATTGTGAGTCACGGTTCGGTTGCTTAAACCAGTTTCAATAAGTTTCTCAGCTCTGGATTCTGTAATATCGTTCATAAAACGTTTCACCGTGTCCAAATCCAGCACCACGATCCCCCAGATAAACAAGCAGCCACCATTTATCTAGGGTCAATTCCATTAATTTGTTTTTCTGCATTGTAAGCACAACTTTCAGACGCTGTCTGTTATCAACACTCGTTGACGTCTATATAAATATTTGTAGCCGCGGTTGTGTTGCGTTGAAGGGAGTTAATCAAGTTTTTGGCTTACTGTTGCATGGTGGGAGTTAACAAAAATAGCAATTTGCCCATGCCAGATAAAAACAGTGTATTTTTTATAGGATAATTTCTTTATTTGATATAGTACGGTAGTATTAAGTAATACTAATTTAATGCCGTAATTTGGGTAATGTCCTAATCCGAGATAGTTGATTGGAAATAGAAAAATTCGTGCCATGTCCACAGATGATCTGCCAATCCTTCTAACATTGCAGGGGAAGTTCTTCTCTTGAACTCGTTTATGAAATTCCAGTAGAATTGGAACATATGGAGCGAATATTCTAGCATCTGTCGCCGTTTCGAGAAACACTTTGTCTTCCGCACCAGCCCACCAATCCGTTCCCTTAATATCCTGTTGTAGTTCTCAACGTCGGTGGTTTCCATATCCCCGGGATCCGGGTTACCGTATATTGTCCTTTTTTCTTTACGGACGACTCGCCCGTTCTCCCTGATCTTCACAAGCTGCCCGTAATCGGGTACTGGTATTCGTATAATAATCTGGCAAAACATAAGTGTAATCGTCGTTTCCATTGGGTGTTCACCTCCACTTTAGTCTGCGGAGACGGTTGCTCCATCCTTCCGGATACTTTCTTCATCATCCGCCCACAAGTCTCTTGGGTCTATTTCCCAACGTAAAAAGCCACAAAGAAGTACGTATTTTGCTTTATGCAGGTATGGATCCATGCATCGCCTTCTTTAGGCCAATTTGGGCTGCGGGGGGTCAACGTTTTTTTGTTTTTTTTACAAAACTCCATAGTTCATCGCATTCGAATGCCGTAAGCCCAAGGTTTTTTATGAGATACTCATTCATCTCTGCCGCATGCTCAGTCATGTCCTCCAGCAATCTACCTATAGTATCCCTGTGGTGACCTGTGATCCGCTCGATACTCCGTATACCGTTCTTCTCTACTAAATGCTTGCAAATATTGATTATTTCACTTTCGGGCAGTTGTTTCCGATATAACGGTGTACCTTTTGTTTCCATGAAATAAGTCTCGCAATGCTTGCAGTAATACCTTTGATGGCCGGTGCTCTTGTATTTACCGCTTTTGATAATGTCTTTCCCAGCTTCTTTTCGATAATAATGGCATTGTAGGTTCTGACAAACAACATCTATTTTTCTTCTTGGTCGTGCCATGGTGTTCACCAAGAGAATGATTATGTTGCATCTTATAATAAACTATCGCATATTAGGACACTATCAAACTTTGCGGTATCTTTCATATTTAAACATGGGGGCAGCGTTCACAAGACTTGAATCAACAATAGCTTTAAAACAGTGTCAACACCAGATGACGTGCCAATCCTGACGGCTCTACTCCATATCTTTTTTACAGATCTGAAATTTTACTGCTTTTCACTGCATCAATCAATTTTTTCGTGTACTCATGCTGCGGATTTTCGATAATATGATGTGTTGGAGTATTTTCTACAATCCTGCCGTCATGGAGGACTGCAATGCGATCGCTTACCTTGCGCGCAACTCCAATATCATGTGTCACAAAGATCATAGAGATCCCACGCTCGTTCTGTAGATTCAGAAGAAGTCTTAGAATCTTTGCCTGGACACTTGGATCAAGAAAAGATGTGGATTCATCGGCGATGATTAAATCCGGCTCAAGTATCAGTGCTCTCGCTATAGCAACTCTTTGAAGCTCACCCCCGCTTAATTCATGCGGATATTTTCGTATAAAATAATCATCAACCGGCAACTGCACCTCTCTTAGAGCATTCCTGATCTTACCAGCGGATTTACCATCGAATACCTTGTGTATGACAAGAGGTTCTGCGATTGCTTCAAATACGTTGAATCGGTGGCTGATTGAGTCTCTTGGGGATTGGTAAACAATTCCTACCATTTTTGCAAATTCTTTTCGATTAATCTTATCAAGCCCCTTCCCCCTAAAGATAATTTTTCCGCCATCCGGTTTGATTGTACCTGTAATAAGATACGTGAGTGTAGTCTTTCCAGAGCCGGTCTCTCCGACAAGTGCAAGTATTTCACCTTCATCGAGTTTGAGTGAAACATCCTTTAGTACCTCAATATCTTTATAGGATTTTGAGATGTTTTCAACAGAGATCATTGTCGCAATACCGCAACGATGACAGACGACAACACCGCCCCCGTTTGTTGAGGCTGCTTGTGGACGCCTCTCTAAACAGACATCGATTGATTGTGTACATCTTGGCTGGAAGATGCATCCTTTTGGTGTACTGGTCTGTTGTGGTGGAGCACCTCTTACACCAGCAAGGTCTTTAGCACGTTCCATCACAGGAAACGAGCGGACAAGTGCTCGTGTGTATGGGTGATGCGGGGCATCCAGAAGCTCTTTTGATGGCAGAGATTCTAATATATTGCCAGAGTACAAAACTACGGTGTAATCAGAACACAGTGCTGCAAAAGAAAGATCGTGGGTTATAAGAAGAACTGCTTTCCCAATGTTTATCTGTTTTTTTATCACTTCTGCAAGATATAATTTTGTTATTGCATCAACGGATGCAACAGGCTCATCCAGGACAAGTATCCCTGAGTCAGTAATTAGTGCCATTGCCATGAGAACTCGCTGCCGTTCCCCGGAACTGAGCTGATGCGGATACAGCATGCTGCGTCCCGTCTTAATCTTCATGTAATCGAGCATCTTGCCGGATTTATCGATAGCAGCATTTCGAGATTCTCCATTCTTAATCAACGGTTCAGCAACCTGGTTGATAATTTTGTGAACTGGATTTAGCACATCCCCATAATTCTGAAACACGATAGAAATTTCATTCCATCTAATTTTTCTCATCTCTTCACTGGATAACTCGCTTGTATTGACACCATTGATCACAACTGATCCTGTCATTATGGCATTTTGGGACGGGAGTTTCATGGATGCAAGCGCAAGTGTGGTCTTCCCGGAGCCAGATTCCCCAACTATAGAAACACACTCCCCTTCATTTATTTTAAGAGATATATTATTCAGGGCAGTTATCGTATTACCCTCTGTACCGGATAATCTATATTTTACATTCAGATTCTTAAACTGTAGCGGCATTATTCCCTCCTTTAAGTCTTGGATCGAATATTTCTTCTATTGCATAAGAAATAAGAGCAAGAGAAACGATAAGCATTGAAAGTGAGAGAACTGCTGGCAGAAGCCAATTGAACCATACATCGAGATACAGGTATCGCATTGCATAACTCATCATAATTCCAAGACTTTTTGTTGTAGGATCAAATATTCCAAGAAACGAAAGACCTGCTTCCATGAACACTGCAATCCGTGCTTTTGTGACAAAACCCATCGCACAGAGTGGAAACAGCTCTGGTAAGATGTGCTTGCGCATAATATAAACGGTCGATGCACCCATATTCCTTGCTGCTTTTATATGGGGTTTTGTTTTGAGTGAGAGTGTTTGAGCGCGAACTCCTCTTGCTATGGTTTGCCAGATAATAAGTGAAAGCGTGACTACTAAAATCATTGTAGATGGTCTGAAGTATGCCGCAATCAATATCAGTACTAAAATTGAAGGTATCGCAAGCAGTGCATCAACAATTCTCATAACCACAAGATCGTATAGTCCACCAACCAGTGCTGCTGAAACACCGAGTATGAGCCCGATCGTGCATGCGATCGCTGCAACTGAGACCCCAAAGAATACCGATGTTCTGAGTGCCCACAAGAGTTCACTGAATATGTCATAGCCAATGTCATTGGTTCCAAGCAGGTGGTTCATTGATGGTGGCTGGAATGATCTATCCGAATAATCCCATGGATCGTGTGGTGCAATTAGCGGGGCAAGGATAGCTGTTGTTGAGAGCAGCAAAAACATTACAAGCCCGGTAACACCGATTCTATTTCTTTTAAATTCTCGAAACGGTCTAATATGCATATTCAACCCTCGGATCTATCTTTTTATAGAGCAAATCCACAACAATGTTGATTAAAAGTACCAGCAAGACCGATACGGTAAGAATTCCTTGCAGCAGCGGAAGGTCACGATTTGATATTGCATTATATGTTAAGAGCCCAAGCCCGGGATATGCAAAGATCGTTTCAATGAAAAGTACACCAGTAATCACATATGCGAGCCTGATCCCAATGCGTGTAAAAAACGGTAGTATCGCATTTCTTGCAGCATGAAAATACTTTATTTTTCTTTCTTTAATGCCTTTTGCACGGGCAGTGAGTACATAAGGCTCACGAATCGTCAGTATCATGCTGTTTCTGATCAAAAGATAATCGCCTGGAATCTGGGAAAGAGTGAGCGTTGTGAGTGGCAGTATCAGATGCCAGAGGATGTCTTTGATGTGTGCGATTCCTGCGAGATTCGAGTATGGCGTCATTGCTCCGGATGTTGGAAACCATCCACCATACAAACTAAAGATGGTAAGAAAAAGAATTCCTACAGCTAAAGAAGGGATGCCATCAACAACCAACATGGAAACCAGTAATGACTGATCAGTTCTTTTACCTCGCACCCAGGAACTTTCCACACCAAGTACCATTCCGATAATTGCTGAAAGAATAAACGAGGTGCATACAAGAAGCATTGTCCATGGTAGCGCATCCATGATGAGTGTGGTTGTTGGTGCATGGCAGATGTGTGAATATCCAAGATTTCCGTGTGCAAGCTGCACCAGATATATAAAAAACTGCACATGAAGTGGTTTATTAAGCCCATGCAGTTGGACAAGTTCATTGTATAACTCATCAGTGATTGTAACTTCGTAGCCACTATACATGGCAAGGATTACATCGCCAGGAAGAAGGCGTGGCAGTAAAAAATTGAGGAAAAGAAGGAAAAATATGGTCAGCAGATAAATCGTTACGATCTTTGCAGTTCTGTTCCTCATCTTCTATCTGCTTCTTCCTTTAGTGTCGTTTGAGATAAAATGCAACAAGAATAAATATTGCCATCACCACTGAAAAGGATATGATTGGGCTTTCCTGCTGCTGCGCTTCCTGTGTGGCTGCTGTTGTGCCTTCTTCTGTTCCAGTAACAATCAGTGCAAGTTTGTTCTGCGGGATTGGGATCCCTTTGGCGATTCCTCCGGTCGTGTAGAACCAACTAACGCCAGCATCCGGAGTATAGGCGTAATACCATGTTGGATAATAAAGCGAGATTGCAGGGAGTTCTCTTGCATAGACGTTCTGTGCCTCGTGCACTGCTTCAAGTCTTTTTGAAGCATCCATCTCATGCATTAGACCATCGAACCATTCATTTAATTCCTCGCTCTTGTTGTATCTGGCAGTATTCGGACTTGGCTTGGAACCTGGAACCTGGATTGTCTTTTCATAGAGAATCTTTGGATCAGCACCAATGCCGCCATGCCCGGAAATTGCAAGATCAAAATCCCAGTTTATCACTTTCTTATCGACCATCTTCGTGTCAAGAGATGTCAACTCAACCTGTATCCCAACCTTTTCAAGCTGATCTTTCAGGATTTCTCCATCACGATCAGGTGCAGGCTGCCCACCAACACCGATCATCGAGACCAGTACCTGAAGTTTGAGGGGTTTTTTATCATTTATAAAAATACCATTGTCCCATTCATAACCAAGTGATTCAATCAATTCCTTTGCTTTCCCGGGATTGTATGGATAATCCGGAACATTTGGACTTGCCCACACACTCTCACTTGAAATTAACCCGTAACTTGCAGGCTTTCCATATCCTCTAAGTGATTTATCCACAAACTCGCTCTGGTTAATCGCATAAGCCAGTGCCTGTCTGAATACGATATTATCAAGAGGCTGCTTGTTGTGGTTGATCATCAGTTTCTTGTTCCAGTAATGCGGACCTGCTATAACGATAAAACCTTTCTCTGTCATAGTGTCCACCATCTCGGATTTGATCGATGCAAAGTTAACTTCGCCGCGCTGCAATGCCATCTGAGGATCGCCAGTTTTCACATAGATCAATTGATCAATGATTGGCTTACCGAGATAGTATTCATCGAATGCCTCATACTTGTATGTTCCATGCTCCTTGCTGAAATCAGCATACTTGAATGGGCCAGACCCTACAAACGCACCAGGTTCCACGTAGTCCATCGGATTTTCAACATCCTTCCAAATATGCTCGGGGAGGATTGGCATTGTGCCGCCAATATCCTCCATGAATGGCGCATACGGGCCGCTCATATAGATCTTTACCGTGTATTTGTCGACCGCCTCTGCCCGATCCACTCGATCGAGTACGACCCAGCCATAAGGATGTTCTTTCATGTAGTGTATGGTAAAAGCAACATCACTGGCAGTTACTGGCGTCCCGTCGTGCCATTTTGCATTTTCTACCAGATTAAAGACATAGGCATCTTCATCGTTAAGGTATTCCCAGTTTTCTGCTAACAGTGGGATTGGACTGTTTGTTTCATTCTTCCATACCAACGTATCAAAGATAAACTGCATCCTCACGTATCCAGGACCTCTTGCATAGGAAAGATATGGAGATGGGTACCCCCAATCACCAGCTTTGTCTGCAATTCTAATTTCTTTTTCAGATGCAGCACTTATTACCGATGTAGATATACACAGGCAAATGATTGAAGCTGCAATCAGTATTTGTTTCACATTAGTCATTTAGTCTACCTCTTTTATTAATTGGTTGTTAATTACACGGCCTCTATTAATTCATTAAAGCATGGAATGCAGTGCGGCTCACCGTTTAACAAACGGATCCTTGTTTCCATTGCAGACTCGCCACACCTGACGCATTCCACTGATTCATGTATCAGTGCCATTGGAAGCGGCTCTGAAGTGACCTCTTTTATAATCAGTAAATCCCCTTCAGGTAAGTTCAGTATTTCGTTGCTTTTTTTAATATGCAGTTGTTTAAACTCACCTGTTTCATCCTGGCTTGCTGTTTTCTCCTTAACCCTGGTAAAGAGTTCCAAATGTCTTTTGTCTGTTATAACAGCCTCGTTTTTTATGGAAATCCTCAATGATCTGTTATTTTCACGGTTCATAAATGTATAAACATATTTACCAAAATCATTGAAAATCAGGTTTCCTTTGCCAAATGTACAGCCAACTAGTGCCTGAATTGCATCCAAACCACAGGAGTTGTTCTCAACAATTGCAACCATCTCTTCATCCTTGGAAGGTTTTCCAAGTTCTCGCAGTGCAACCTGTGACACACGTATCCCCATTGCAAGTCCCGGACACTGATGTCCATGAAAACTAATAGCCTTTTTAAGCATAAACTCAGTATCTTGGAAAGTCATATTTTGTACTAATTGTTAATACTATTTAAAGAATTCGTCAAACGGGCGCTATCTAAAAATCCGAGTGTTTTATCACCGCAGAGAGTGCATAGGACGCGGAGTTTTAAGACCGCTCCGATCCGCTCCGATCCTCTGCGTTCTCCGCGTGCTCCGCGGTGAAATTTGGTTTCGTTGTTGTTCCGCACTCGATTGCTTTGCAATCGAGAAATAAAAACTACTTTCTGCAAAGCGGAGCTTTGCAGGTGTATGGTTGCGAAAGATAGATTAAGGGTAGATGTTATTAGTAAGAGTTACTAATAATAATTTAATGCGGTG
>RXIJ01000057.1 GCA_004212095.1 Methanosarcinales archaeon
CCATCAGTATTATTCTCCAAACATTACACATTCGATTAAAGTTAAAAATTTCTTTTCCATCCTATGCTTCGGTAGGTAATCCCTTCTTTAAGAAATATCTCCGGATCATATATTCTTCTTCCGTCTATAATTACCGGATTTTTATTCATCAGCGTTTTAAATATTCCAGGTTCGAGTTTTTTAAAATCCTCCCATTCGTTCTGGATGATTACAATGTCCTTATCCTTGATAGCCTCTTCAATGCTTCTTGCAAAATTTATTGGAGAAAAATCCTGATGGAATAACCTTCTAAAATTATTCACAGCTTTTGGTTCCGGGTCATATCCGGTTACCCTGCATCCCTTCTCAAGTAATTTCATCAGTATGGGTAGCGCCCTTGTTTCTCTCACATCGTCTGTGTCCGGTTTGAATGACAAGCCCAGGATGCAGACATCCTTATCTTTAAGGTCTCCTGCTGCGCTTTCTGCCAATTCAACAGCACGAAGCGGTTGCTCTTCATTTATCAGCAGCACAGAATCAAGCAGAGGCACCTTTAATCCTTTTGATCGCGAAGCAGAGGCAATCGCTTTTACATCTTTCGGGAAGCATGACCCTCCAAACCCGACACCAGCCCTCAAAAACCCCGGGTTGATCCTGTAATCCAGACCCACCCCTTCCATTACTTCATACACATCTACCCCAAACTTCTCGCATATATTTGCCATCTCATTTGCAAAGGATATTTTTGTTGCAAGCAGACTGTTTGAGGCATATTTTATCATTTCCGCGGTTTTTATTCCAACTTTCAACCTTGGGATTTTCTCATCAAAATCACGGTACAATTCCATCAAAACATCCCCGCTTTTTTTATCCAGCTCACCAATAACGATCCTATCCGGATTCAATGCACCGGCAAGCGCACTTCCCTGCAACAGAAACTCCGGATTCGAACAGCCACCAAAATTCACTCCTCTTTTCTTTGATGAATGCTCTTCGATCAGTTTTAGTATAATATCCCCTGTGGTACCTGGAACAATTGTGCTCTTTGATACAACCAGATGATATTTTTTCTTGTCATTTAAAGCAGCTCCAATATCCATAGATGCTTTCTTTATATACTCAAGGTTCATCGAACCATCAGGATTCGGGGGCGTGCCAACACAGATAAAGGTGATATCGGTATTCCGGATAGATTTATAATAGAGAGGCAGGTTCTCTGAATCATTAGACGGCTTAAAGAGTCCCCTCAACAAGCCTCCGGATACCAGATCATTTACGAGACTATCCAATCCCGGCTCATAGAATGGAGGTTTTCCGTTGTTCAGTGCATTAACCCTTTCTTTGTCTATATCTGCTACAATAACCTCATGCCCGTGCTCAGCAAAAGCGACACCTGTAACCAAACCAACAGGGCCTATACCAATAATACTCACCTTTAATTTCAATACTTCACACCTCTAAACTCTTGTCTAATTCCTGCATACTCTTCTGTGTGGTGTGTATCCAGGCAATTTAAACGTGATACGACTCCTTTTATGCTTTTTAACATCGAATGTACATTTTTTTATTGATACTTATAACCTGTCTTTCAAAGATAGTCCGGATTCATAATCATTTATTGCAAAATTTTATGTAGGGTACAGTTAAGACTATGGAAAGTAGATATATTACTAGATAGCTACTGGTATAATTACCGACATGATTGAATCAGACATCATAAAAACGTTCGCGCGAGCGGGTTATCAACTGAACGCAGAGGCACTGAAAACACTGGTGGAAAGCGAAAGCACGAGCGACATAATTAACACAATATTAAATCGTATCGACACAAACACCATTGTAGTAAGCCTAGATCACATCACAAGCTTCAATTACGCAGCAGAACAAAAAACGTCACATCCGTACGATCCCTACACCCCAACAAGACCAAAAACCGAGGAAGAGCTAACAAACCCCCAGTACACAGGATATAAAGAAAATGATGAAAACGATACCTGTGAGATAGATATTTTATCAGACATTACAAACCAGTCAACCTGCATCGGCGAATATGAAGAATTCGTTCAGTACTTCAGGGACAGATACAGCCGTCTTAGTGAACTAATCAGAAAACGGGTGGACAGCAGACCAATAGAAAGTCTGAAAAAACAACATCGCGGCGATGACAGGGAGAACATTTCAATCATTGGGATGGTAAAAGATATAAAAACTACATCCAATGGACACAAATTAATAGAACTTGAAGACCCAACAGGAACTATTCCAGCACTAATACTCAAAAAGGACGAAAAACTCCTGCAGGTAGCTTCTCACGTACTCTACGATGAAGTAGTAGGCATAACAGGCAGCCCAGCACGGGATCGGGAACTATTCATTGCAAGTGACATCGTCTGGCCAGAGATTCCGGCCATCGGGTACAGCCTCAAAAACATGGAAACCAAAAAATCTGGAAAAAAGGCAGTTCTCATCTCAGATATGCATGTGGGGAGTAATACATTCCTCGAGGACGCATGGCTGCGATTTATAAGCTGGCTGCGCGGGGAGATTAACGACGAAAAAACTCCTGCATCAGATAATATCAAATACCTTGTAATAGCAGGAGACATTGTAGACGGTATTGGCATATATCCAGGCCAGGATAAAGAACTGTTGATAAACGACGTCTACGCACAATATGAACAGGCAGCAGAATACCTAAGAGAGATACCAAAACACATAAACATTGTAATCTCACCTGGAAACCACGACGCAGTCCGCCAGGCAGAACCACAACCCTGTCTCCCGGACGAAATAACCAGACTATTCAACAAAAATAACACAACATTTGTAGGCAACCCGGCGATGGTTGGGCTTGATGGCATAAAAATATTAATCTACCACGGTCGTTCGATAGACGACTTCGTAGCAGCCATGCCAAACGTAAACTATAGAGACCCAACGATTGCAATGAAAGAGATGCTCAAGCGAAGACACCTCTCACCAATCTACGGCAGCAGAGTCATGATAGCACCAGAAAAAAAAGACCATTTCGTAATAGATAAAATCCCGGACATCCTCCACTGTGGACATGTACACACAGCAAACATAAGCAAGTATCGCAACGTCACACTGATTAACAGCGGCACATGGCAGAGCCAGACAGAATTTCAAAAACGCGTCAACCTGAAACCAGACCCGGCAATGGCAACCACAGTAGACCTGAACACACTACAAACACAGATGATCAAGTTTCTGTAGACTGATATTGTTATGGAGCTTCTTTACATTACACAACAATGTTTAAGTACGGTTAAGTACAACCGGTAGCAGTACTTGTATACAATAGGTGAGTGATTAAATGGCAGATTTTAGGACAGTGATATCAGACCAGCAAACAGGAAAATCATACCAGATCGAGGTAACTGGAAGCCAGGCAAACAAATTTCTTGGAAAGAAATTAGGAGACACAATCGAAGGCAGTGCAACAGGATTGGCAGGATACAGCCTTAAAATCACCGGAGGAACTGATAAAGATGGATTTCCATTGCGTAAAGACTTACCAGGTTCGCAAAGACGAAAGCTACTACTATCAAAAAGCACTGGTTTCAAACCAAAAGTAAATGGTCTACGCAAGAGAAAAGCAGTTCGGGGAAGAGATATTTCAAGCTATGTTGGCCAAATAAACCTGGTGGTTGCAGAATATGGCAAAAAAACAATAGAAGAAATTTTCGCGCCATCAAAGGAAGAGACATCGGAAGCCAACAAAAGCGGTGAATGACTGCTTACGTAAGAAAATTCACAAATACTAATTTATCTAAACTGTACTATTTTTCAAGAAACTGCACAACTTCGTGTGCAGAACTGCATACTTCGTATGTAGAGATACCGGTAACTTGTGAGTTCCCTGACACAACTTCAGCTATCAACATTTTTCAACTGGATCAAACTAATATAATTACAAAAAAACCTGATAAAAATTTTAGGTCTGCTTAGGCAACACGCCTTCCCATAACAAAATCAAGGGAACCTCACCAGATAGTGAAAGACCTGTCAAATTAGAAATACGAAATTTGGGGGGGTAATTTGACAGCCTCGAGTTGATAGCCCGGTTTAATCATAATGTTAAAATATAGCCTGTTATGTATAGAGCTACAATGGACAACAAAGGCGCTAAAATCCTTGCTATATTTCTGGTATCAACAATGGTGTTATCATCCATTGCATATTTTGTAGGAAACACTGATGAAAACCAGATTAATGAGACTCTTCCGACAGATGAACCCACTGACTTTTTCGATGTTGGTGGACAGTTGATAAGTGAACCATTCACATCAATGCAGGATGCACTTAAAATAACACCTTCCGGAGCAGTGCATGCAGAATATGTTGACCTGGAGGCAGTGGCAAACACTTCAATGGAACCGTTTGTTTTGAGCCAACTCCAGGGCGAAGGTCTGCCTGTCGAACAGTTAAACAAACTCTATGATGCAAACACCGATTGCATATATTTCGCAGGTTTTAACAGCAGTTTTGTATTAATGACTATATTCAAGCCGCAGTATGTAACATTTCATTTTGTTGCAACGCCATACAGGTACTATAATCTTCTGCTGCGGCAGGACACCGATGCCACAAACGTGATGGGTAATCCAACCATATACGGGGCACAAAACGATGTGATTAACACACTTGACGTAATCGATGGAGTCACCAACCACACATCCTATGATGACTATGAGGCAGTACTCACAAAAGCGCCACCAGCGGAATATCAACGAATCACAAACAGCGTCCCTTTTGCAGAACAGTTCTATCTCGGACTAACGAATCAGGAAAATAATACGGTTCTTAGAACAACCATCTATTATAACTTGAACGAAACAGCACGATTGAAATTAGAGGCATTACAGCAAAACAGTACAAAGAGGGGATTTAGTGAATATAATATTACAACAGCAGATAACCTAACAGTGGTTAATATCAAATCTACATTCTTAAACGTAATAAGCGAAGACGATCGTTAGGTCCTGCTGGACAAGACATTAAGCAGTATGCAGACGCTAACAGGTTTGTGTTAACTAGCAGATGCTGCTTACAAAAGCTATTTACGAATTAATAAACCATAGCAAAGTTTATACTTTCGTATACATTAACAAAGTTGTTCTTTTGACAAGGTTATAAGATGGCACAGAAAAGAGATTACTACGAGATACTTGGCATACCAAAGACTGCAAATGTTGACGAGATGAAGAAGGCATATCGGAAGCTTGCAATGAAATACCATCCCGATAAAAACAAGTCTCCTGATGCAGAAGACAGGTTTAAAGAAATATCAGAAGCTTATGGTGTGCTCTCAGATGAAACAAAACGCAAACAATACGATCAATTTGGACATGCTGGAATAGACAGCAAATACTCAAGGGAAGATATATTTAAAAATATTCACTTTGAGGACTTTTTTGGTGGTGGGGGCGGCAGCGGCAGCGGCAGCATATTCGACATATTTTTTGGTGGTGGGGGAGGGAGCGCAAGAGAGCATCGGCCACAACAGGGAGATGACCTCATCTACAGATTGCAGGTACCATTTAAAACAGCAGTATTTGGTGTAAAAAGGGTTGTTGAACTACTCAAAACTGAAACATGCGGTGTTTGCAGCGGCAGCGGAACAAAACCTGGAACCACACCAAAAACATGCAAAGTTTGCGGCGGGACAGGTCAGGTACAGCGTACCCAGAACACCCCCTTCGGCAGATTTATGACCTCAAGCACCTGCACAGCCTGCCATGGAACTGGAAAAGTAATAGACCATCCATGTACAACCTGCCATGGAAGTGGGGTTGTGAAGCGCAAGAAAAGAATATCAGTAAAAATACCTGCAGGAATAAGTAGCGGCTCAAGACTACGCATCAGCGGTGAAGGTGAAGCAGGAAAACTTGGGGGACCTCCTGGCGACCTCTATGTTGATATATATATCAATCCGGATCCAATCTTCAAACGAGATGGTGATGATACAGTAGTCAAGCAATCAATAAGCATTACCCAGGCATCACTTGGCAGTGAAATCAAAGTATCAACACTCGATGGAGATGTGAAAATAAAAATACCACATGGTACACAGACCGGAAAGATCTTTAGAATAAAAGGCAAAGGAGTACCGCATTTGCATGGATATGGACGCGGTGATCAGCTTGTGGTTGTTACAGTTAAAACACCTGAAAAGCTTACTGCACACCAGAAGGAGTTGTTGAGACAGCTTGCACAATCCTTTGGAGAAACAATTCACAGCAAGTCTGGTGGCATCCTCGACAAGGTAGTAAATGGTGTCAAGGAACATTTATAAAACTTAAGGCTGCACATCTTGATTGCTAGCGCAATTGAGAGTTGATTTTTGCACAAAGAAGTTTGCGCAGTTGCTGGTAATTTCTGCATACGCAGTATGCAGTGCTTGCATAATCGAGAGTTATTTCCATACAGGTATCAAGGAACATTTATAAAACTTAAGGCTACAAATCTACCTGGGGCACAAGGTCACAACCACCACATGGCAAACACATGGTCTGTGACTGGTCTACACGAAGCTCGTATTTGTCAAGTTTTTCTTTTGTAATTTTTGAAAGTTTAAGCAAACGTTGTGGACTTGGGCGATTGGCAGTAATTTCCTTAGAGTGCAAAGGATGGACATCAATAGCACGTAATATTGGTATTACGCCTATGCGAGCCAGCTCTTCAACACCCTGCTCTACAGCAGTGTCTGATTCCCCCAGTCCTATTAGCATATTTGAGTAAACCTTGTTTCTACCAAAGACGCTAACAGCTTCCTTAAGTGCTTCAAGAATAAAATCAAGGTCAAGTCCAGCACACACCAGACTAAAAATGTTGCGATCCATTGTTTCAACATTGTATTTTATTTCATCGGCACCAGCCTCTTTTAGCATCACGGTAGAGTTTGCTGCAGGACATACTGATACGCCTATCGGGACATTATATTTTTTAAGAGCTTTTATCACTTCCACTGCACGTTCCACTTCTCTTCCAGGAGAATCTGCCACACCAGAGGTGATGGCTATCGCTTTAAGAAGCCCGGTGTGATGTGCTACTTCAACAAGTTCCTTAATCTCTTCAATGTTTTTGATTTTACCATTTCTCAGCGGCACAGTGCAAAATTTGCAGTTATATATACACCGCTCGCTGATCGTTATGTAAGCCTGTTCCGGGCAATGGATAAGTTCTTCTTCTATTCTCCCGCGTGTAAGTTCTCTGTTATCCATTAAAATAACAATGTCTTCCCCATCGAGAACAGCATGTAATGGCGATTTGTGGTCGACTGTAAGTCGTACCCTGCACCCCCACGATCTAAAAAAGATAGATTTTTCACCAGCAGCAGGTCCTGCTGTTGACATACCAATTTTCCCAACAAGCGAAACATCAATATCAATAGAACCAATCGATATAAGAACTGCTTTTATTTTAGCATCCATTTTCATCAATCATCAAACCTTGACTGACAGAACTATTTTACTATAGCTCACTGCTCTCTTATCTGGTGCATCTTTTTTATTTCATCCTCGGCAGCAGTCATAATTTCAAGATTTTTATCGTATATCTTCTTTACGTTCTTGAGTGCCAGCTCAAGTTTTTTTTTCAATATTAACAGTTCCCGCGAAGACAAATGGTATTCAGGTGTATGCTCTATCCAAAGTTGTTCGACCTCGATAAGAGCATTAATAGCAGCTTTTGTTTGATCAACAACAATCCGATCCATATTATTTTCCTGTTTATCGAACTCATGCAACATAAAACTTGGTGCATTGGTCTTTGGTTAAGAGCCTATATCTAAAAAGTTAAGAATTCCATGGAGAATAAAACCAATGCCACGCAGGTAAATAGCTGTGACTACCTAAAATTCCAGATCTGCTTAGGCAACATGTCTTTCCATAACGAAACCAAAGAAAACTCAATAGAACAGAAGAATTCATCGAATTAGAAACGCGAAATTCACAGGGTAATTTGACAGCCTCAAGTTGACAGCCCTCACAGAAAGGGGTTGTGTTGCGTCTGCGGGACTTTCGACTGTCTAAACTTAGGTGTTGCATGGCGGGAGTTTTAATTTAAATAGGTAGTATATATTGATTTTAGATTGTAGGGCTTTGTGTGCTTTGTGTAAAAAGTAGCTTTTGTTTAAAAAGTAGTAATTTCATCCATATCATCAAAAAAATTAATCGGTGAAGCGATACCATGAATGGATATGGAATTTAATGGATGCTAACACACGGTTTTTACTGGCTTGTAGGGTCACAAAGACACGATATGTTAATGATGCAAAGAAGCCTTTGAAAGATGCCAAGAAAAGAGCAGGTAAACGCCCTGGTGCAATCGTTACGGATGGATTACAAGCATATCAAACAGCAATCCCAGATGAATTTTATGATAATACCGTTCCAATTCAAAACCCTCATGTCAGGCTTTATAACTTTGAAACTAAACCAAATAACAACATTGTTGAGAGGTTAAACGGTACATTTAGGGAAAGGTCAAAAGTTCAGAGAGGACTGTACAGTGATGAAACTGCCGAAGCGTTTATGGATGCTTCAAGGGTTTACTATAATTTCTTACGTCCACACATGTCATTACACGGCATGACACCAGCACAAGCCGCAGGGATCGACTTGGACTTGGGTAAAAATAGATGGATAGGAATGATTGAGCAAAGTGTTAAGCATTGAAAAAATTATAAAAATATTCAATGATATTAAAAATATATTATTGCGGTGGATTTTTTTCAAAAGCTATAAGAAAGGTGATTATTACATTTTATTAATTTGATGTTCAGGGTCAAGCCAGATAAGTTTAAATCTATCCCCTCTTATAAATCCATGAACTCTAAATTTATTTGAAACTCTTAAATGGAACATTTCGGTTTGGACAGGATCAAAACCTAAAGATTTCATTCGTTTTATTGCTTTTTTAGTATTTGTTGGTGTCTTTTTACATTTTTCATAAACATACTCCCAATCTGGGGCATTATTAAGTAAAGTTAAAAAGTTATCGAATTTACGAATGTTGTTCCCTTGTTTTAAATCGTCAAACGATTTGTAATGTAAATCAATATATTTCAGACTAATATTTGGCTTATCAATTCTATGGTGTGGTTGGTAGAGTTTGTGATGACCATGCGGTGATTTAGTTTTAGTAATTTTATTAGAAAGGTTTTTGACCCGTGTTTTGGTCAATTTCGATTTGCTTGACATTTTTTTAATCGTTCTGTGAAGTATCATAAATCGAACGGTAAAATTGTTTCATTATCATTGGATTAATTTTGTTTTTAGATGCTTGATAATCTTCAAGTCCCCTTCTTGCTTCAATCCATGGTAATTCATCATGAGTAAGTGATTCCAACTGATGTCCACTGAATTCATCATATGTATTTAAAACAATCTCCAAATACTCTTCCATATCGTTACCAAGATCTGGTTGTGTTTTTGATTGTGGAATGGAGCCCCAAACATAATCTTTGTATTCATGCCATAATGAAGGTGAAACTGGTCCGTGTATCCATGCCTCAAATTCATCGTTTTTAACCAGCGGTGAATCATAAAGAGCATAGTGCCAAGCCACTGCATAGTAACATAATTTTTGCAGTTTTTTATGAGACATCGATGATTTAAATAAAAACCAGTTAGCTAAATCGTATATGGTGTTCATATATTTCACTCCAAATTATGATATTAAATTAGTATTACTTAATACTACCGTACTATATCAAATAAAGAAATTATCCTATAAAAAATACACTGTTTTTGTCTGGCATGGGCAAATTGCTATTTTTGTTAACTCCCGCCATGCAACAGTGAGCCAAAAACTTAACTAACTCCCTTTAACGCAACACAACCCAGAAAGGAAATGTATTTATAAAAAGAAATCCAGAACAAGGGTAGACTACAAGGAAGTTAGAATCTGTATGTAACCTGATAACAATAAAAAGTATAGAGTCTCATAAACCAGGAGGGAATTTAAGCAAATGATAGATATTGCCGTTGAAGACATAATGACGAGAGATGTAGTATATACTACTATTCCAGGCTCAAGAGACGATGTGCTGGATCTGCTAAAGAAGAAATTTGTCTCGGGCGTACCAGTAATTAAGGATGGTAACCTCACTGGGATTGTCACTCGCACGAACCTTTTAGAGAATCCGGAGGAAGAACAAACGGCTATGATAATGGCCAGAAATCCAATCACAGCTTCACCTTACGAAGGAATTAAGGCCGCAGCTGCCCGATTAATCCAACATAATATTCGCCGTCTTCCAGTAATTGAAAACAATGAATTGATAGGAATTATAACAGTTTCAGATATTATTAGCACGATGGGGGGTATGGACATAAAAGAACCAACAGGCAACTATATTGAAAACCATATTGTATCTGTGTGGGAACAAACACCCCTTCCACTTGTTGGTAAAATCATGGAGCTTGCAGGAGTAAAAGCTGTGCCGGTACTCGATACAGAGAATAATCTGGTTGGGATTGTAAGTGATAAAGACTTAATTCATGCAAGCAGCATAGTTGACACCGTTGAAAAATCAGATATGTCGGCAGGCTCGGATGAAGACGCCTGGACATGGGATTCTATGAGGGATACGATGAGTTTATATTATAGTGTTTCCAGGATACAGCTTCCAAACGTTCCTGTTAAGGATGTTATGAGAGGTCATGATGTGACTATTATGTCTACAACGCCAGTCAGCGAGTGTGCACGGAAAATGCGCCGCGGTAAGATAGAATACCTGCCTGTGATAAGACCAAATCAAAAAATAAAAGGGTTAATAAAAGACAGAGACTTGTTAAAAGCCATAGCATAAACGCTATTATTATTACATAGATACTGAAACGTTAAACATCTTTGTTTCATGAAAGAAAGAGAGATTTTTTCAGGTCTCAGGGCCCC
>RXIJ01000058.1 GCA_004212095.1 Methanosarcinales archaeon
ATACGAATTCAATCTCCTGATCGACCACTTCAGCAAAATGATGAAAAAATCTGGATATCCCCCACACAAACAGGACAAAACACCCTTCCATGATAAAATGCATCCCCGGACGCTCAATACCAACAACAAGAGAAACAATCACACCTTGCGGCATACTGCGTCAGGCAGAATGGAGAAAGGAAATACGAGACATATCAAGGAACACTCGCCTTTCTAACAAGAAAAATGGAATACCGGACATTAAAACATGGGAAGACACAACACCTGAGCAAGTTGACAGTCCCTGATTATTAAAAAGATTTATTTGGTATGGCTGCTCTGTAAAGTGTCGATGAAAATTGTTGCATTTGTCGGGATGCCTGCCTCTGGTAAAGGTGAAGTATCAAAGGTTGCAATAGGTCTTGGTATGCCAGTTGCGAATATGGGCGATGTGATTCGAGAGGAGGTTGCGCGGATATCTGCTGACATGTCCGATGCTAACACTGGTGCTATTGCAATGAAACTTCGTGCTCTCAATGGTTCCGATGTGGTAGCAGTTCGGTGCACCCCAAAGATTTTGAGTTTTGATGCTTCGGTTGTTGTGGTGGATGGTGTGCGAAGTGTCGATGAAGTAGATTATTTCAAGGGAAAATTTGGCGACGATTTTGTTCTTGTCGCTGTGAATGCTTTTGCTGAACAACGGCTTGAGCGCATACAAAGAAGGAAACGAGCAGATCGCATAATGGACAGGGATGGTTTTCTTTCCCGTGAAGAGCGCGAGCTTGGTTGGGGCATCAAAGCAGCTATTGAACGCGCTGACGCGGCGATTGAAAACAATGGCAGCATAACAGAGTTTCATAAAAAAGTAAAACAATTGTTAGATCTTATAGTTAAAAATCAAATAGAAAGGAAATGAAATAGATATGACAAAAGTTGCAATCATTGGAAGTTACCAGAGTGGTAGAACCACTCTTGCATCAAAACTTGGCAAAAAAGGAAACATCTCAGATGTTACCATGTATGACTTTGCCAAAAGTGGTACAGTGCTTATAGCAGTTGATGCCACTGGTTATCCAAAGTCAATAAAACCGCTCATAACAGCACTAAATCTCACAGACATCGTGCTTTTGTGCATTCCTCCAACAGGTCCTGACACGTACACAGGGGAGTGTATTGTTGCCCTAAACACAGCAGGCTGCAGGCATGGGATAGTCGTTCTGACAAAATCAGATATCGCATACCAGGGTGTACTCGATGAATTGAAGAAACGCATCAGGAAGATTGCAACAGGAACTGTCCTTGAGAACTGGGATCAGATCGCTGTATCCACCACCACGTTTGAAGGAATGGAAGAGTTAAAAAAGATGATCGCTTCGACAGACGAAAAAGTGGATTACGAACTCTCACAATTAAACGAGCTTCCGCCGCGTGTTGTAATCGACCATGTCTTCAATGTAACAGGCATCGGTTGCGTGGTTCTTGGTGTCGTCAAACAGGGCACGATACATGCAAAGGACAAGATTGCGATGATGCCAGTCGATAAGCCGGTCGAGATCCGGTCGATTCAAATGCAGGACGTTACTGTAAAAAGTGCCGCAGCAGGTGCAAGGGTCGGACTGGCACTGAAAAACATCCAGTCAAAGGATGTAGACCGGGGACAGGTGATTTCAAATAACGAGACAGTAACAACAGATTTCACCTTGAACTGCACACTATCACGGTTTACAAAACGCGTTTTCGTGGGCGCAATTCTGCACATCTTTGTAGGACTCCAGTCAGCACCAGTACGTGTCGAAAAAATCATTACAAACGGCAATGTTGTGGATTACGCAAAAGAGGGAAGTGAATGCGTTTTAACGCTTTCAGGTTCAAAAAATATTGCATACATCGGATCGGACAGGTTTATTCTTACCAGTCTTGACGAAAAACAAAGATTTGTCGGTTATGGTTTCTGTGACCGGGATGCATGAACCTGTACTATGAAAAGCCGCGCATGAATAAAGTAACTCACAAATACTTATTTACCAGGGAATTGTATCATTTTTGAGTGCAACATGAATTACAGAGAGTACCTAAAAAGTTTGAATATGGAATTTTAAAGATAGTTTAATAGCTCCCGTCAACATCAAACTTTTTATCGTAAAACTAATATTGTATAATCTAAGACGTGATAAGGTTCTTTGAATAGTATGGATATTGATTTACATGCGAATTATAATTATCGGAGCCGGTGAAACTGGCTATCACATAGCACAAAACCTGTCTAAAAAAAATGATGTTGTAGTTATTGAAAAACAAAAAGATGCGTATGAGTCAGTCGAAGAACTTGATGTGCAGGCGATGCACGGGAATGGGGCAGATATTAATATATTACAGAATGCTGGAGTTGTAAAGGCCGGTCTTATTGTGGCAGTAACCGGTATGGATGAGATTAATATATTAGCCTGCATGGCTGCGAAATTACTCTCTAAGAATATAAAGACAATTGCGCGTGTGAGTAGTCCGGACTATATTAACAAGCCAGTTGATAGCCGTGAAGAGCTTGGTGTGGATGCAATGATCTGTCCTGAACTCTCACTTGCACGTGAGATAGTCAAGGTAATCTCGGTACCCTGTGCAGTGAGTATTGAAGATTTGGTTGGTGGTAAGGTTGAGATGATGGAGTTTGAAGCAAAGAACAACAGTATAACAGGAAAAAAACTCAAAGACAGTAATATTTCTGATTGCTGCATCATAACCGGCATCTTCAGAGGGGGGAAACTGTTGATACCACATGGGGAAGATATCATACGAGCAGATGATAAAGTGTTCGTAGTCGGTAAAACAGAGGCAATTGACTCTATGCGAGCAAGCTTTGGGGAGTTAAAAGATAAAGATGAGAAAATATTAATTGTTGGTGGGGGAAACGTTGGATATTATCTGCTTGAAGAATTGACAAGAGCAGATCATGACATTACAATCATTGAGACAGATAAAAAGCGATGCAGTGAGCTTGCAGAACTGTTTCCAAACGTGCTTGTGATAAACGGTGATGGGACTGATTTGAAATTGCTAAAAGAAGAAAACCTTGGTGCGATGACAGCAGTCGTCGCAGTGACCAACAAAGACGAAAAAAACTTACTTTGCTTACTACTCGCAAAAGAGCTTGGAGCACGAAAAGTAATCTCAAGAGCAGACCATCCGGAATATGCTAAACTCTTTGAGATGGTTGGTATTGATGTAGCCATCAACCCGTTAATTGCAACAGTGAATGAAGTAGCAAAATTCACCATGCGAATTGGAGTTGAAGATTTGATAAACCTCGAAGGCGAAAAAGCCAATATTATAGAACTTACAGCAAAAAAAGGGAGTAAAATCATCAACAAACGATTAAGTGATATCAATTTTCCAAGAAATGCAATTATAAGTGCTATTGTTAAAGATAGTAAAGTAATCGTCCCATCCGGAAGACACATCATCGAACCCGGGGATAAAGTGGTGATATTTAGCCTTCCGGATGCCATTGAAAAAGTAGAAAAACTCTTCAAATAGGTAGCGATGGATTATAAAATAGTATTCAATGTAATAGGTAAACTGCTGATATTGCTTGCAGCATCAATGCTCCTGCCAATTATAGTAGCGATATATTACAAAGAACCGGAATCCATCAATATCTTTGCAGCAGCATCTATAATCACTGCAATCTCTGGGGTGATTCTTTCACTCACACTAAAGTCCAGAGGCGAGTTCAGAAGACGTGAAAGCTTTGCCATCGTTGCTGTCGGATGGTTTGTCGTAACTGTTTTCGCAGCTATGCCATATCTACTCTATGGATTGCACCCTGTAGATGCACTATTTGAATCAATGGCTGGCCTTACTACTACAGGCTCAACTATACTTACTGATATCGAGGGGCATACGCGAAGTTTTCTGTTCTGGCGAAGCCTGACACAATGGCTTGGCGGCATGGGAATTATAGTGCTTGTACTTGCAATAGCACCAGGGCTTGGGGTTGCAGGAAGACAGCTATTCAAGGCAGAAATGCCAGGCCCTGAATCAGATAAACTAACGCCACACTTGAAAGCCACTGCCAAGATACTCTGGTCTGTATATTTAGTATTCTCAATTGCAGAGATGATACTGCTGTACCTTGCCGGGCTTAATGTGTACGATGCTGTTACTACTACGTTTTCCACCATGGCAACGGGAGGTTTTTTACCACACGAGGAAAGCATAATGGCGTTTCATAATCCTTATGTTGAAGTAATAATCATATTATTCATGTTTATAGCAGGCGCAAGCTTCGCACTACATTATAAAACATTTTTTGTAAATAAGAAAAGTTTAGTCAATGACCGTGAATTCCAGGTTTACACTCTTATTTTAGTCACAGCAACACTCCTTGTTGCTATGCAGCTTAAGGCATCAGGATTGGATATTGTTGAATCAATACGTTTAAGCACGTTTCAGGTAGTGTCTATCATGACCAGCACAGGTTTTGCTACAGCTGATTTTAACCAGTGGGGAGATTTTTCGAGGACTGTTTTATTCTTTCTCATGTTCATTGGCGGCTGTGCAGGTTCAACCGGGGGTGCGATGAAGGTGGTACGAATATCATTGATTGTAAAATATGGCTACAGAGAACTTTTCAAAGCCCTGCATCCACATGTAGTAAAACCAGTTCGATTCGCAGGAAAAGCAATACCAAGTGAAATAATGCAGTCTGTAGTTGGCTTTATCTCACTGTACATATTTGCTTTTGTCATCAGCACATTATTACTTTCAGGGCTTGGTCTCGATTTTATGAGCAGCCTCAGTGCATCTGCCACAACACTTGGGAACATTGGACCAGGGCTTAATCTGGTAGGTCCGATGTCGAGCTATGCAGCTATTCCAGCATTTGGCAAAATCGTGCTTATCCTGAACATGTGGATAGGACGGCTTGAAGTAATTACAGTGCTCATATTATTCATACCTGAGTTCTGGAAGAGATGACTTTTGATAGTTCATAGTAAAATACTGGCATCGGCTCGAAGAAACAATAACATTAGTGAAATTTTTCATAGGAATCAGGAATTATCCATTGGTGCTTGGTTAAGAAATTTTGGTGATTTATTGCTCACGTTTTTTTACAACTTGAAGGCTCTGGCAAATCCTGATGCATATTAAAATCACAACCAGTTATGGATGGAACCAAATCATAAGGACTTTGCCCAATAGTTTGTTGTGCTCCTATGATTTATCATGATTCATCTCTTATCCGGACACACATGGACGTGTTTAGAATCTATACAAATATGATTTTTTTTATTTAAGTAAAATTTCAGACACGGTTTCATAGATCGGTCCTTTTGCTGTAAGTGTGCTTTTTTTAACCTTCAATGAATCAACTGTGAAACTGCCAAGTGTAATATCCGCAAGGCTGGATATCTTTTCTTTCAACTGCATTTCTTTTTTGCTGTCTATTTTTTTTACTCGTGCAATGGTTGCATGGGCTGTAAAATCATTACTTGATGCAAAACCAAAACCAGATAAAACCTTATCCACTTCTCTCTGTAATGCATCGAAATTTCCCTTTGCCCCAAGCCATATCACTTTTATGCGATCTGTTTTTGGAAAAACCCCAACACCCCCAAGCTCTGCCTCAAAAGCGGGGAACGACATCTGCGATAGTGCTGTGCAAATCCTGGATACTCCGGACTCGTCAACCTCACCCAAAAATTTCATCGTTATGTGAACAAGCTCCGGTCTAACAAGTTTTATGTCAGGAAGATCGAAGTTTGATTCAACATCTTCAATAGATTCTACAAACGAGGCAGGGAAATCAACAGCAATAAAAGTTCTCATTTATTTTCTAAGATATGGTCGAATTTACCTTCATCAACGGCTTTTGATGCATCTTTTGTTGTCATATTCTCAACGGTTACACCAATTGTTGTGCAGCTACCGATTATCTCTTTCACCCTGTTTTTGAGTGTATATGAGAGCATGTTTTCATGTTTTGCTCCTGCGATTTTAATAAGCTGTTCCATGTTTATGTTGCCAACAGTTTCGATTCCTCTGTTGCCGGATCCTTTTTTAAGTTTAAGTTCTGTAAGCACCAGTGCCGATGTTGGCGGTGTTCCGACTTCGATAGTAAACTTTTTTTTGTCATCGACAATTATTTTGACCGGAACTTGTATCCCGTCATAAGTACTGGTTATTTTATTTATTTCATCAACTGCTGCTTTTATGTTTATTCCCAGAGGACCAAGTGCCGGACCTAATGGCGGCCCAGGGGTTGCATGTCCTCCGGAAACAAGTACTTCCACAATGCTTGTCATATTTTATCACCTTTTATTCTGTTTCTTCTCTTTTCAAGATTCGAACATTATCTCCTCGTACTGTTATTGGTATCGGGACGACTGATTCAAAAAGTTCCATCGTTACCTCATCATGTACTTCATCTACATGCTTGACACGTGCCTTCTCACCTTTAAAAGGACCTGTAATAAGTTCAATAATAGAGCCTTCTGTAATGCCAGTCACGGTCGGTTTAGGTGAAAGAAAATGTTCGACTTCTGCAAAACTGGATTCTCCCTTTATCATCACACGAGCGTGTGGCACTCTCTGAACCGCTTGATCAACTTCCTCCGGCACAGCTGCTTCTACCAACACGTACCCTTTCAACTCGTCCGGAACAAGAATAGACCGGATATCAAATCGATCTTTTTTCGCTACTTGGGCTAATAGCCCTGCCACAGATCGTTCCTGGTTAACAGTAGTTTTGACTATGTATACAGATGCATTCTCTGGTTTTGCAGGGTCGTCCATATTAAAATTCCTCCACTCAAAGCTTCTTTTCAATGAAAGCCATGTTTATTGGTAGAGGACTAATATATATATAAACTTTTCGAGGCTCATGGTTTTTAAAGTTTTGTTTGATAAACTCTGCTCCGGATATGGCAAACATTCGTGATTCCCGCACTAAAAAATTAGATCGTGTCGAACAAAACGGCTTTGGGACGAAATTCATGAATGTCCATGCCTGCGTCAGTGCAGCACCACGTCCTCATGACCTCCGGATATTCCACTCTTCGGATATTGTGCCCCCCCAAGCTTCAGCCGGGTTTCAGTCCCCGTCCGTGAATCAAGTCTTTTCCTCGAGCGGCTGCGCCAAACTGGCATTTCACAATCATTTAGTAAAACACGCGAGGGAAGTAACTGACTTTTTAATAAAGGATATTGAACTTACTGAAGTTCAGGTGGATGAAATGTGGTCTTTCATAAAAAAGCAAAAAAACGTTGACGAAGGAAATGATTACACAGATAAACATGGCGATTACTGGATCTACATAGCAAAGAAGGCAGATACAAAACCATGCGTGATCGGTTAAGTTCTCCATTCATCCATTAATCTCTTCTGATTTACGTTCGGATCAAGCGCTTGACTTTGATAAACTTCAAATAACTCCATAAGACTTGCATCAATATCTGAATAATTGAGAATGGCATCAAAGAGTCGGTGTGTTTTTTCAACAAATATGGTTGCCCATCTCAAGTGGGCATATCTTGGCGCATTTTCGAGATTGGCCGAGAAAACCAAAAGGTATACACGCCTTGATATTATCAGTGCTAATATCCCCACCCACAAGGGTATTTTTTTCACATCTCTTTCTTGCTTTCCCTTATATTTTCTACGATTGAACTCAATTTCTACCTCAGCATCAATAACTTGCCTTTTCAGGTTATCTATAACCTCACTTACTTTCTTTCCCATGATATCTATATAACGTCCAATGACACGTACGGTTATTTTTTTATAATAAGTGGGTCAACCTTACCTTTCAGCCTACTGATAAAGAATCCACCATTTTCATCAATACGAGCGAAGGTATTGTGTTTATAAAATCCAAGATCTATTAGTATTGTGCGATCTTTTAACAAGGGACCTATTCTAAGTGTCTTAACTTCACTGGTGCGTTCCCAATGTAATGCTACTCTTTTTAGGACTGATCCGCTATTGCACTAATAAGAAGACTTGTTTTAATACCTGCTGCTGTTTTTCTTGTTCTTGCAGCAGCCATTTATCAGCTAATCTCTCATGTAATCGAATGATTGTGTTATCCTGAGCAACGATATATTTGAAACCAGATAGTTTATCATTCGGTTTCTGATTAGGGCTTTTGCGTAATGTCTTCCAGACCATGTAAGACATAGGTATGAATGATTTCACAAGTTCTGGTGTGAAACGATCATAAAAACTACTACTACTATTACTACTGATGTGTATTTCACCTTTTTCTTCATAAAGACGTCGCAAACTTGCTAACGTTCTTTGAAGCTGCACTCCAAATCCTAATGATAATGTCCGGAACATCATTACAGGATTTATCTTTCTGTCTCGCTTGATAAATCCCGTTTCTTTGGCTGTTTTTTGAAGAAATTCTGGTGAAAATAATCTACTGAGGTCTTCTTCTATTACTTTTGCTTTTTGCTTCTTTTTCTTTAAATTTTTACAGACAGCTTTTAATCAGTTACAGATACACCCATTTTTCTAAAAACCATAAGCAAGGAGGCTATTAAATTCCCTAACCGATCACCAATGAATAGGTTTCCGGGACCAATTCCCTGGTCACAATTTTTTTGAGTGCCCCAACAAGCCTTGTAAAACAGGGCATTTTTCCAAGTATGTAGAAACTATTATCTCAATTGTGCTTCTTAAGAGTAACAAATGACAGCAGATATTCTTCGAAGGGGTCGGCTGAATGGAGTACAGAACGAGCAGATTGTTGCTTTTACATCGTCTATGGAAGCCGACAGATGGATTTTTGATGCTGATATAATGGTAGACAAAGCATACGTGGTAATGCTTTCCCACCAGGGAATAATCAGCCATGATGACGCATCAGGGATACTCTCAGGCTTAAAAACAATAGAAAAGGATGGAATCGGTGTGCTTGATGACAGTTACGAGGATGTTCATATCGCAATTGAAGCACGGCTTATCGAGCTTACCGGTGAAAACACTGGCGGAAGGATGCATTCGGGAAGATCCCGAAACGATGAGGTTGCAACCTGTATCAGAATTGCACTTCGCGGTGAATTATTAGAGCTTGCAGAGTGCCTTGTCAAGCTCAGGAGTGTTTTTATCATAAAGGCAAATAATCACATTGATACTGTTATGCCGGGTTTTACACACCTGCAGCATGCTCAACCAACCACCCTTGCCCACCATTTGCTTGCTCATGCCTGTGCCCTTGAGCGTGATTTTGAACGGCTGACCGATACATACAAACGGATTAACCTCTGCCCGCTCGGAGCAGCAGCCTTTGCTTCCACTGGTTTTCCACTGGATAGGGATTATGTCTGCAAGCTTCTTGGATTCGATGCACTGCTTGAAAATTCGATGGATGCGGTTTCAACAAGGGATTTTATCATCGAAATACTTGGTGTATGCTCTAATCTCATGGTTGATATTAGTCGGTTTGCAGAAGAGACCATACTATGGAGCACCAGTGAGTTTGGTTTTATTGAATTATCTGATGCGTACTCTTCTACTTCTTCTATCATGCCGCAGAAGAAGAACCCAGACATATCAGAACTGCTGCGAGCTAAAACAGGAAGCGTTCATGGAGCTTTAATGTCAGTACTTTATATCTGCAAGGCACTCCCCTACAGCTACAATCGCGACCTCCAAGAAGTTACTCCCCACCTGCAAAAAGCTGTTGGCATTACAAAGAGCGCAGTGTCCATAACAACTGATATGCTCTCAACATTTAAGGTACACAAGGAACTGCTTCATCAAAAATCCACATCCGGCTTTTCAACTGCAACCGAACTTGCAGACACTATCGTGCGTGTTACAGGTCTGCCGTTTAGACTTGCTCACCAGGTAGTAGGGTCAGCAGTGCGAGAAGGAAGTCTCGATTTTGCAAAAATTATAGAGATTGGGAAGAAAATTACAGGTAAAAACCTTGAAGATATTGGTCTGAGAAAAGAGGAATTTTTAGAGGCGCTTGATCCGTTGTTAAACATAAGTCGTAGAAACATCATAGGAGGACCTGCACCGGGCGAGTGCGCACGTTCAATAATAGAAAGGGGTAATAAACTTTCAGACGATCAGCATGTTATCCAGCAGCATATCCAGGCACTCGATGAATCCAAACACACGCTTGATGTGATCGTCGATACATTTGAGACGCATCTTTAAAAATTTTTAATACGTATAACATTCACTATTTCGGAAAAAGCGTATGCAGCGTAATGTTCGTCTTTACCAGAGCCGTCACACCTTGTTGAACACGAGTTTTCCGCCTTCCTCGTTCACCTGTATAGTGTCGCCTTCAGAAAATTCTCCTGCGATTATTTTGAGGCTCAGTGGGTCGAGGATGTGGTGTTGTATTGCACGTTTTAATGGTCGTGCTCCATAATTCGGATCATATCCTGTTTTTGCGAGGAATTCTTTTGCAGCATCTGTGAGATTGAGTGAGAGCTTTCTCTCAACGAGTCGTTTTAGGAGGTAGCGAAGCTGGATGTCCACGATCTGTTTGATCTGTTCCTGTGTCAGTGGGTGGAAAATTATGATGTCGTCTAATCGGTTGAGGAATTCCGGTTTGAACGCATGGTGGAGTGCTTCCATGACCTGTGATCGCATTTCTTCTTCGGTTCTCGCAAGTTCTGTCCACTGGCTGCCGACATTTGAGGTCATAATAATCACGGTGTTTTTGAAGTCTACCGTGCGCCCGTGCCCGTCTGTGAGTCGTCCGTCGTCAAGTATCTGGAGGAAGAGATTGAAGACATCGCTGTGTGCTTTCTCGATTTCATCAAAGAGTATAACTGAGTAGGGGCGGCGTCTCACAGCTTCTGTCAATTGCCCGCCCTCCTCATATCCGATGTATCCCGGCGGCGCCCCGATAAGTCGTGCCACTGTGTGCTTCTCCATGTATTCACTCATGTCGATTCGTATCATTGCCGCTTCTTCGTCGAAGAGAAATTCCGCAAGAGCGCGTGAGAGTTCGGTCTTGCCAACACCGGTTGGTCCCATAAATATGAAGCTTCCGATTGGGCGATTGGGCTCTGAAATTCCTGCTCTGCCACGGCGGACTGCATTTGAAACTGCTGTTATGGATTCTTCCTGTCCTATCACGCGTTCTTTTAATCGCTCTTCCATATGAACAAATTTTTCCATTTCTCCTTCAAGCATCTTTGAGACCGGGATATGCACCCATTTGGATAGCACTTCTGCTATGTCTTCCTCATCCACTTCTTCTTTTAACATTTTTCGATCTTTCTGGATCTCTGCAAGCTTCCGGTTCGCTTCTTCCAGCTCTTTGTTAAGCTCGATTAGTTTGCCATAGCGGATTTCTGATACTTGCTCAAGGTCTCCTTCAAGCTCTGCTCTCTCGGCGTCCATCCTGGCACGGTCGATCTTTTCTTTTATCCTGCGTATCTGTGAGATCAGGTCTTTTTCAAGCTGCAGGTGTGCCTTCATCTGGCTGCTTGTCTCCTGCAGTTCCGCAAGCTCTTTTTCTATTGCAGCCAACCGTTCCTTTGATGGCTCGTCTTTTTCCTTCTTAACAGCATTTCTCTCAATTTCAAGTGTTCGGACTCGCCGTTCAACTTCATCCAGTTCAGCAGGAATGCTCGCAATTTCGATTCTGAGGTGAGAGGCTGCCTCGTCTACGAGGTCAATTGCTTTATCCGGTAGAAAACGGTCAGTAATGTATCTATTGGAGAGAACCGCGGCAGCAACGATTGCAGAATCTTTTATGCGCACGCCGTGATGTATCTCATACTTCTCTTTGAGTCCTCTCAGGATTGATATGGTATCTTCCACATTGGGTTCGTCTACGAGCACAGTCTGAAAGCGGCGCTCGAGTGCAGCATCTTTCTCGATATACTTTCGATACTCATTAAGTGTTGTTGCACCAACACACCGAAGCTCACCTCGTGCAAGCGCTGGCTTTAACAGGTTTGAGGCATCCATTGCACCCTCGGCAGCACCAGCACCAACAAGAGTGTGTAACTCGTCGATAAACAGGATGACATTTCCCTCTGATTCCTGAACCTCTTTTATAACTGCTTTGAGTCTGTCTTCGAATTCGCCCCGGTACTTGGCACCAGCGATGAGCGCACCCATGTCCAGCGCCGCGACACGCTTACCACTGATGGTGTCAGGCACATCCCCAGCAACGATACGCTGGGAAAGCCCCTCGGCAATCGCAGTCTTGCCAACACCAGGGTCTCCAATCAGGACTGGATTGTTCTTGGTACGACGTGATAGCACCTGTATCACGCGGCGAATCTCATCATCCCTGCCGATGACCGGGTCGAGCTTGCCGCGCCTGGCAACATCCGTAAGGTCTCTTGTATATTTCTCAAGAGCCTGGTACTTATCCTCTGGTGTTTGATCCGTCACTCTCTGGCTGCCGCGGATGTCAACAAGCACCTTTAAAATAGCATCATGTGTGACGCCCTCATTTCTCAGGATAGTAGAGGCTGTACCCTCGCTCTCGCCAGAAATAGCAAGCAACAGGTGTTCTGTACTCACATACTGATCCTGCAACTTTTCCATCTGATCAAAAGCAGCATCTATCACCTGATTCAAACGCGGGGTAAGGTACAGTTGTCCTGCACCGGAACCGCTCACATGTGGGCGATTTTGAATCTCATCAAAGACCGCTTTTTTGATTGCAGCAGGGTTTGCACCAAGCTTTTGAATAATTGATGGAACCACTCCCTCTGACTGTTCCAGTAGAGCAAGCATCAAATGCTCTACATCCAGCTGCTGCTGGTTGTTCTCAAGAACGATATTCTGTGCCTCTTGCACTGCTTCCTGAGCCTTCAACGTGAACCGATCAAACCTCATATCTTACTACCTCTAACACAATCATCTAAATCATACTATTTATACTATGTTGATTTTTTTGGCTCCCGGATTAGACAAAGTTTTATAAACTCTTGAATCGTGATTAGATGCAATATTATATTAGAGGAATAATATCTTATGGCACGAAAACCAGGAAGTATGTACCGAAATATCACGCAGCGATCATCTACCAGAAAAGAGTATATGGGTGGTATTCCAGGCATCAAAGTTGTTCAATACGATATGGGAAATCTCCACGCAGAGTTCCCGGTCTCAGTATCTTTGATCGTTAACGAGTCGTGCCAGATTCGACACAGTGCTCTTGAATCTGCTCGTATCGCGGTCAATAAAAAAATGATCTTGGGTGCTGGTGTTCAGAATTATCATGTCAAACTTCGCGTGTATCCACATGAGGTTCTAAGGGAAAACAAACAAGCTACAGGCGCGGGTGCTGACCGGGTCTCGCAGGGAATGAGACAGGCTTTTGGCAAAGCAGTCAGCACTGCTGCAAGGGTAAAAGCTGGACAGAGAGTGATAACGATAGAAACTTCACCACAACATTTTCTAAACGCAAAGAAGTCTCTCAAATCTGCAGGATACAAAATTCCAAGCAACTGTAGCCTAGTTGTTGATAAGGGAGACGAACTGGTTAAAAACATATAGAAAATTATGACTGTTGATGACTACCTTGCATCTTTGGATCGGGCACTTTCCAAAATGCCAGAAAAAACAGAATCTGATGCCCGTTTCGTTGTCCCAGAGCTGCGCGTGATGCCCGAAGGCAAAACAACAGTTCTGGAGAATTTTACATCTATAGTTGACACAATCAATCGTGACCAAACCCACTTCTTTAAATTCCTTGTGAGAGAACTTGGCACAGCAGGCAAAATAGATGGTAATAGACTCATACTTCAAGGCAGGTTTGCTCCAAAACAGATCCGGGCACAGGTTGAAGCTTATGTGAAAGAATATGTAATGTGTTCCGAATGTGGACGTCCGGACACGAGACTGGTTAAAAATGAGCGAGTACTCATGCTAAAATGCGATGCTTGCGGCGCCATAAGATCAATCAAAAAACGATTCATAAAAAAACAAACAGTTGAACAAGGTTTTGTTGAAGGTAGTACATACACCATCTGCATTACTGCGTTAGGTGCTAAAGGTGATGGTATTGCCAAAAAAGGAAAATATACTATTTTTGTCAAAGGCACCAAAAAAGGCGATGTGGTTGAGGCAATCATTAAAAAAATAGCTGGAAATCTTGTGTTTGCCAACGTGGTAAGTAAGTAATGTATATATGTAGTAGTTTGATAAATATCTGTTGAGGATGATGTACAATGGCAAGCATTGAAGAATATGAATTACCAGATGAGCTATACTACGTAAAAGATCATACGTACGCAAGAGTTGAAGACGACGGAACTGTAACAGTAGGTATGGATGACTTTGGAGTAAAAGGTCTACATGAAATCGAATTTATCGATTTACCTGTTGAAGATGATGAGTTTGAAGCCAACGACTCATTTGGCTCAATTGAATCTGCAAAATGGGTAGGCAGCTTACTGATGCCAGTTTCAGGCACTGTAATAGAATTAAACGAAGAACTGGAAGATACTCCATCGCTTTTAATTGAAGAACCTTATGGTGATGGCTGGTTAATAAAAATGAAGCCTTCGAATTTAAAAGAAGACCTTAAAGAATTGATTCACGGGGAAGAAGTTGTTTTGGAATGGCTTAAAAAAGAGATAGCTGGAAGATAAAAAAATAGCTGGTAAATTATATTTTTCAAGAAACTGCACACAACAAGTAGAATTAACGTGTGATGTATTTTCATCATGTATTGAATTTCAAAGAGCAGGATAAACAAATGCGTTTAGATTTCCATATACGTGAACAGGGTTGTAAACTCTCTGGGTGTTGGTGCTCAGTATAGAAAGATCCATACTGAAACATCCGTATCTTCTTTTTAAATTCCTTTAATGCCTTTACGAGTTTAGATTCTTCTTCGCACTATTTAAAATCTCTTCGACTATTTTATTTCGATTTTATCCAGGCCTGTACTCAACTCAAGGTTCCAGTCTCCTTTTGATGCGAGCTGAAGAATAGCTAACTTCATTTCTACTTACTTTAGCTATAACTGCTGTGGCTTTGTTTTTGCTTGCTGAACTCTTGAGACGACCTGCATCCTTTGGGCTTGGACTTGCAGGTTTGCCTTTTCTTGTGGCTTTTACCTGGACGTGCCATTTCTTGCCACTGGGAAATTCTGCGATCAGGTCTGCTGCACCGCGGCTACCTATGCTTAGTTTTACTTTAGCGCCTTTTCCCCTAAGTCTTCTTGCTACTAATTTCTCTTTCTCTCTTCCATATTTATATTGATTTGTCATACTATACCACCCCCTCATAATTTAGATCATATCTGACACATTGTATCGCTGCCTGTCTTTTAGCTCCTGTTTCTTTGATTCGTTCCATCCGCTGACTGCCTGCACGTATCCCGTAACTCTTGAGAGGTGTTCCACGTTTTCACTCCCGCAGTTCGGGCATTTTTGAAGAAGTCCGGATGCTATATGAAAATCGTTCATGCACATGGTCATGTCACGGGTAAATGCAAAGTACCCGACCTGCGTATTCTTGGCAAGGTGCATTGCAAAGTCTTTCAGTCCATGAAGGTTTGGCTGTGCTTCCCCGAGCCAGATGTGCAGAATATTTCCGCCGTCTACGATTGGGAAGAATATGTGTTCGATTTCTATGCGTTCTATCAGGCTTGCATTCGCTGATAGCGGGACGTGAGTGCCGTTGGTGTAGTAGATGGGGAGATCTCTTGTTTCCTGTATTTTTTCTTTTGAGGTCTTGACGTCTCCTTTTATTACCGCCTCTGCATACTGCTGGTATTGATCATGCAGTAAGTCTGATACTGCAAAGCGCTGGCACGTGGTTTCTGCTGGCGTGCGTGCAAGTGCAATCTCCATGTTGTGTTTTTCTGATAGTTCTTTTGCATAGAATTTTAATTCATACATCGTCTGGACTGCGAGCCTGAGTGCATCACTGGATTCGTGTATTTGTTTTCCTGTGTGATGTTGTACCATCTCGTTGATGCCGATAACCCCGATAATGTATACAAGTTTTTCAATGCCCACTGCTATTCTTCCGGGTTTATTTGTATTCGGGTCTTTGGGCTGTTGTGTTGCAAATGGCATACGTTTGTTCCGGATTATGTGTTCCATCCAGTCGCGTTTGACTTGAAAAAGCTCTACTGCGCTATCCATCATTTTTTTGAGTTCGGCGAATAGCTCTTTGGTGTTGCCTCGTTCCGCTTTGTAGGCTGCTCTTGGGCAGTTGATTGAAACTACCTGCCATGCACCCATTGAGAAGTGTTTGCCATCTTTAAAGTAGAGTTTATCTTCGAACTCGTTGTCATCAGTGCTTGTGCTTGAGAAATTGTAGGCACAGCATTGGTAGCAGCTTATACCGTCTCCTGCCCCACGATATTCAGGCAGCTGGTTGTCAAAGTATGGTGAGCCTTGTTTTGCTGCAAGTTCGAATGAGAGTGTGTAGAGCTCATCGTAGCTTAACACGTTTAGGTTGTTTTTGTTGAATTCTTCATCCTCTTTCATAAAGTATGGTTCTATGCTTATCTCTGGCTTTGGGAAGTTGAATGGTTTGCCAAAGTGGTCGCCTTTGAGCATTACCTGCATCAGAGCCTCAAAGAGGAGTCTGACTTCACGCTCAAACTCACCGTAAGTGCGAAGCTGCGCCTGTACTCCATCCCATACTTTACCTTTGTAGACTGCTGGTTTGTCTTTCCATAGTTTAGGGACACCTGGCGATAGTTGTACACTGCTGAACACTGGCTGCCCACCGCGAGCTACCATCATCTGCGTCATCTCATAGACGAACATCTGCATGAGTTGCTCAATTTCTTCATAGGGCATGTCTTCGACGTACGGTGCAAGAAACGTTAGGAAGTTATAGAAACCCTGGCCTCCTGAAAAGTTCGTCTGTGCACTGCCAAGAGCTTTTACTGCATGCAAAACAGCAACTTCCGGTTTCATAGCTGGTCCTGCAACACTTGCTTTAATGCCTGAGCCGTCTGGCATGAGTCCATAGTAAAAGAAATAACGCAGGTCCCAATCCTGGCAGAATGCACGGGTTCCAAGGTATTCGAGGTCGTGAATGTGTATGTCTCCTTTCAGGTGTGCATCTGCGATTTGTGGCGGCAGGAGGAGGAGGTATTGTTCTTTTGAAATTTTATCTGCTTTTTTCTTGTGGCTTGTCTCTGCATTTTCTTGAAGGTTTGCATTGTCCCGTGCCTCAAAGCCACCCCCAATATCTATTTGATGAGCGTCATACACAGGAGTCCCTACTCTTGTAGAGATGTTTCTCCATTCCATGTGACCGTGTTCAAGGAGCACGATGTTAACAATTTCTCGTATGAGTGGCCCTGATAGGAATTTTACACCCATTTTTTGGATACGTCGCTCGGTTTCCTTTGCTATCTCTTTTGCTTGCTCTTCGCTTATTGCTGGTAGTTTGTAGAATTGTTCTGATAATTTGGTTTCATTTTGCAACTGTTTTACGATGAGATTTTTATCCCATTCAAGAAAGTGTCCATCAGTGGTGCGCACTTTTGGCATTGACACCGATGCACCATCAAGTGTTTTTTGTGTGGTTGGGTTTTGAAAGTCCATTGTAGTATAGTCATCTTGTATATTTTTTGTTGTCGTTTTCAATTCTTGTTTCTGGATCATGCAGATTCTTCCTGTGAAAGTATATTGTTTAGTGATTTAATATCTAAATTATTATCCCTGAACAGTTTGTCGTGTGTGTAAAATTTGTTTCTTATCTGAAGCACTGGTGCAGATAGTGTGAACACACCATTCATATTAAGCTCTGTAAGCGCTTCCGCGGTTGTCATATTTACTTCCTGATATGTTTTATTTTGCTTTCCCAGTGCCTGTTTTAATTGTTTGCAGTTTGGGCAAACACCAGTCGTGTATACTCGAATATCCATTTTTTTTCACCTCTTTTGTTATACACTTCACATCAACATAATGTATAATAATGGTTTTTTACAGCATGATTGAATACCATAAAAAATCATGTGTTACCAGAAATCATCGTATAGTTATCAAATATGATAACAAATATGATAACATAAGGTAATTCACAAATAATGATTTACTATGGAATTATTAACCAGATTTGCACTTGCCAGAACATCACGTGGTCAACATCCTTTAGCACCGAAAAAGGCATTGGATCAAAGCTAGTGTTTCAGCAACTTAATTTTTAGACAAAGTTTATAGATCTGTAAGTCCAACCATTATTACATGGAAAAAATAAAATTTACATAGGAGGGGGCAGAGTATCTCGACGATTTTGTGAAAAGGGGGCGCAAAAGTGCGATAGAATTGACTAAGGCACATGCTTTGCTTTTGGTCAATGATGGAAAAACAGAAATGGAAGTAAAAGATATGCTGCGAATCAGCAGAGCAACTGTTTCCAATATTAAGAAGAGATATCGTGAAGAAGGTTTCAGAAAGCGCTCTCGCGGAGAAAACAAGAACCGGTCAGCCAAAAAAGTATATGGATAAGCATGAGGCGAAAGTTATAGTGCAGGCATGCACCGAATCACCTGATGGGTGCAGGAGATGGACGATTGCATTACTAACAGAAGAGATGCGGAAAAAAGATAGGTTTGAAACGATAAACGGGGAGAGTATCAGGCTTATTTTAAAAAAAGCAAAACTAAACATTGGTTAAGGCGGATATGGCGTATCCGGACGATCGACGCCGAATATAAAGAACGGATGTACGATGTTCTTGGCATTTACGAAGAAGAGCACGACCTGGAAAATATCCCCTTGTCTGTTCTGACGAGAAACCAAAGCAACTCATTGGAGATAAAAGGATTTCCATTCCTATGGAGCCCGGAATCCCTGAGAAATATGATTATGAATACGTCAGAAACGGCACGGCAAACATATTCATGGCGGTCGAATTCAAAGCAGGGAAACGTGTGACCCAGGTCACCAAAAGAAGAACCATGGTGGATTTTGCACAATTTGTGAGGATGCTTGTCGATGAAGAATACCCGGACGTTGAAAACATCCGACTGGTCATGGACAATCTCAATACTCACAAAGAAAAGTCATTTTACGAGGCATTCGGTGAGGAGGAGGCGGAAGGGATTTTGAGCAAGATCGAGTTTCATTACACGCCAAAACATGCAAGCTGGCTTAATGCCGCTGAAATCGAGATCAATGTGATGGATATCGAATGCACTGACAGACGGATTGGAGATATG
>RXIJ01000109.1 GCA_004212095.1 Methanosarcinales archaeon
GATTAAAAGTATAATTACCAGCTTCCTTTGCTTTAATCAGTGCTGTTAGCTCACGCATCTCTCCTGGTTTAATTTCAAAATAGGTGTTTTCAACTTCACCACTTACAAGTTCTAATCCTACCGGAATGCTGTTTACCAATGTTATTGATTCTGCTGGTGCATTACCTGTATTTTTAATGGTAATTATTCCAGCAATCTCTTCACCTTTTAACACCTCTGTTCTGTCAAATTGAATCGTTGTTTCAAGGTTTGATACTTTTGCCTCTGGCGCAAGAACTTTGATAGATATAGCATCAGACTCCGCAGTGTATTTTTCCTTTGACTCACTATAATATGTTACTAATGTTCCGGGTATCTCAAACGTGCCCGATTTGATAGACTCGACAGAGTAAGCGTCATCATCACTCTCCCTGGCGGGCAGGCCTTAACCCACCTCCAAGAGGTACAAGTGCTGCACTCGGGGACTCGATAATAGCAATATCGCTCGCAGAACCGTTTCCAACATTTTTCACTCTTACTGTCACCTGCACGATATCACCCAGTTTTATCGTTGTTTTATCAACCGATTTTGTTATCAAGAGCTTTGGAACTGTCACAGGCTTTGTTTCTTCTTTCACTTCTTCTGCAGTGACGAGCTTATAATTCCAGTCTTCTGGGAATGACATGTTTACTCTGGCACTATCTCTATTAACATCTATTGCATCAGTTATAGAGATTATTGGATTGCTTGTGCTTGGGTAGTGAGTTGGAGCTTCTTCATGACGACCATAGACCTCTCGTGGCTCGTATAAACAACCATCACAACTAATATTAAGCACAACCCAACCAAGCTGCCATTCAGTTTCAACAAGTGTTACCTTATAGTAACCATCTTCAAAATATATACTATCCCCAATTTCAAGTGGAAATTCAAAACTTATTTTGTCACTTACAGAAGCTGCCGGGTAGGCACACACCACACATATGAAAAATAACGTTATTAATAATAGATGCTTGCGTTTGGTAATTAATTGTTTCACAACATTCATTTGTTTTATCTCATTTTCAACATCATATAAAAAACATATCATTCTTTTGGGTAAAAAATATCCGGAGTGGAGTTAACATAATAATAATCACAAGACTCGCGCGAGTCCGGAGTGTACACTTTCAGCACCCTGAATGTGAGCGGCAGTTCAATACTGTGATGCAGGTAATAATTTTCGTTTAATTTTGATACATTTCTAATCAGCATTTCAGCGTGTTTGGGCCGTATGTTTAAGATTTGAGTGTCGTCAAAACTGGAGAACATGCTCTGGATCTTTGGTTCAAGGCTGCTTGTGCCAAAAGCAAATATATAAGCCCTGGCAACAGGAGTCAGCTCATAGTATAGCGTGATTGTTGCGTCACTGCCGTTAAATCTGATACTTGCCTCATTAACATCAATGTAGGTGGTTTGTTCTGTTTGAAACAGGGGCATAAGAAAAATCAATGCAACAACAAGAATCAAAAACAGGACTATCTTGAAGTTTGATATGGATGATCACCAAGATTATAGAATGGTATCTCTTTGGGTTTAGTCTTTTCTTTCAACTGCATTTTCATTATCTACAATTTTCACCGGGTTTATTTTTGAGTTAAGATTAACATGTATTTATCCCATTGACCAACCCTTCAAAGTACGTTAGCATCTCTTCTGATCGCTCGCGGCTTTTAGATTCACAGTATATCCTGATGATTGGTTCAGTACCACTTGATCGGATCAGCGTCCATCCGTCATCGTACCATATCTTTAAACCATCAGTAGTGTCCAGCTTTTCGCCTTTCAGTTGGTAAGCTACCTCAGACATCACTTTTTTAGAGTCCTCTATCGCTATCTTTGTTTTCATGTTGTAGTACTCCGGACATTCTCTAACGATGTCGGAAAGTTTCACTCCGCTTGAGATAATTTCCAGAATCTTTGCAGCACACATAGCGCCATCCCGGCAGTACTGAAGCTCTGGGAAGATTAGTCCCCCGTTACCTTCACCACCAAAAACCGCTTTAGTCTCTCGCATCTTGCGGGCTACATTGATGCTTCCTACAGCAGTCCATACAAGCTTACAACCATGAGATTCTACCACATCCAAGGTGCGAAGTGAAGAGCTTACCGGCGTTACAACCGTTCCTTTGTTGCTCCTTAGTATATGGTCTGCCATCATAGCAAGCAGCACCTCCTCGTTTACAAAACTCCCGTTTTCATCTACCAGAGCTATGCGGTCAGCATCACCATCGTGTGCAATTCCAATATCTGCCTTAGTTGCTTTAACCAGTTCTATTAACTCATAAAGTGCGTCCTCTGTTGGTTCAGGATTTCGGGAGGGAAACGTTCCATCCATTTGTGCATTCAAACTGATCACAACACACCCAAGCTGCTGCAGTAAAAATGGAGTAACAACGCTTCCTGCACCGCAACCTGTGTCAACAACTACTTTTAGCTTAGCTCTTCTAATACGCCCGGCATCAACAGCATCGATAATTCCGTGCATATACATTTCTGCAACCGAAGCATCGTATCGAAGGTTTCCTGTCATGCTCCAATCAGCAAAGTAAAACTCTTTCCCATAATATAGTTCTTCTACCTTTGCTTCATCTTCCCGTGAAAACTCGGTGCCATCTCGCGCGATCAATTTTAAGCCATTGTACTCACGTGGATTATGAGACGCTGTAATCATAATACCAGCATCAGCATGATCCCTTACATAATATTGTAATGCAGGGATTGGAACAATTCCAACATCGACAACGCTGCATCCAGCCGAGAGCACGCCAGATACTGCTGCATTTTTTAACATATTGCCAGAAATGCGGGTGTCTCTTGCAACAGCAACAACATCTGTTGCATCACCGTGCAGTTTGTGGAGATATGTGCCGAGACTTAATCCCAACTTCAGCGAAGTCTCAGCAGTCATGGTTTTATTAGCAATGCCGCGAACTCCATTAGTACCAAATAATTTTTTTTTTGCCATCAAAAAACTGTCATGTAGTGGTGGTACAAAAATCTTCTTATCGATTTCAGTGCCGTAAGGTTTAAATCCAAAAAAAATCATTACACTTTGTCTTTGAGGCAACATGTCCGGATAGTGTAGTGGCCAATCATGGGGCCCTGTCGAGGCCTCGACCCGGGTTCAAATCCCGGCCCGGACGTACATTTTTTATTCTTCCAGTATCAAACACTCCATGTGTGGAAAACAACTCTCGACTGCACAAGTCACGGACCACGCTTTAGAAAAATGGGGCATCATGGCGCGAGTGCATGATTTTATGAGAAAAAAGAAATCACAAAATCAGGTTAAATATAATATGTAATAAAAATAAATTTAGAAATCTAATCCACCCTTATGAGTAGAGATCCCTAACACGATAGCAATTCCTATACAGATAATTAATCCAAATATAGATGCTATTTTATCCCAAATATCCATGGTGTTAAAAAGTGCGAATATTATAAATCCTTCCACAAATATCCCAAAGATAAGAGCGGGTTCCCATGCTATAAATCACCCTAACGATTTATCTCGGAAACGCCAAGCAGCAATATCAAAAGCAAAACCACCAAAACCAAATAAAAAATATCCAACAATGGTTAGTGAAAACCACTCCATTGGTCTTATATTATATCCAAGTGCGTCATAAATTAATTCGAGTGAATTCATATTATGCAACTTATATGAAATTTACTGAATATAAATGTTTTTAAAATAATAATAAATATTAAGTGTGCTTGTGTCAGTGAAGATAAAAGATTTCAGTTTCTCTCTGTAATTTTTACGTCACAATATACTTCTCAACAACTTCCCATCTGTGACCAGTAGATCCATACACTAACATCGATGAAGGCATCCCATACAAAGCTTATGATTGTAAAATATTATGATAAATGTTTATACAGAATGCAGAACAGCATACCTGTGATAGAAAGCTATAAAAAAACAGATACTGTTTAGTATATTAATGACTAATCCAAGAGCGCGTGTATTATGAAGTTTAACCCGGAAGATTTTAAAAAAACGAAACATGCTGATTTTGATGTGCTGTGGGGTAAAGGAAGAGAAATACTAACCAATCTCAACACAAACAGAAAGT
>RXIJ01000059.1 GCA_004212095.1 Methanosarcinales archaeon
ATGGCGCCACATAAGGGAGACCAAACACCCGGTCTTTGCGAATAGGATTGTCAATGATATGGAATTCCTGTTCATCGCGGGAGATGTAGGGCTTTTCGAGGGTGAATGTAAACTGGAGAGTAAATGAATATTCAGGAAGGTAAGAGAAATCTATTTTTGGATATTGAAGTAAATCCAATAATGAACTAACATGGCTATCTATTTTCTTAGATATATTGTCCTTTTTCCATTTATCTCTAAGCTCATCAGCTTTATCTTTCTTGCCTGTGGCAATCTCTTGATGATATTGGGTAATAAAACCTTCTAAAGTAGCTATATCAGAACTTCCTTGAGACAAATTAGCAAAAAAATCTACAATCATAAATTATTTGCCTCTATTTGTTCAATTATATCTTTGCCATAGATGATATTATTTTGCTTGATATTTTCATTAAATGCATGTTGCATATACTCTTGACAATATGCACTCAATAAATCAGGTGTTAGTTCTCCTTCCGGGATCTGAAGGGCAGGAGGTACAAAACCAAATATTCGCAACCGGTAACTTCTATCATCTATTTTGTACGGCATTCCAATACAGAGGCGGCTGGCGGCACGCTTATTTTCATCAATTTTTACAGTATTTTTGCCTGCTTTCCACTGTGATCTTGGCCCTAAAAGCCGATCAATTTGCCCTAATTGTTTGGGATTATCACTTTCTGACCAATTTTTTTCTTCCCTTAACCATCTACGCATACCAAATTTATCTTTACCCTTATAACGTATATCAAAAGCACATGGAATGTATCTATCTTCCAGGCTTTTTGAATTGCTTCCTATATGACTACTATTTTGCATGAAGATTTTCAGAGAAGAGACCGGTAAATCATAATCCAATGAAATAAAATTATGTAAATTGTATGGAGTATCTAACGACCCTTCAGCTCGTAAGAATTTAAATTTACCTGAATTAATTTGTCTATACAGTGCTTTTAATCCATCATTGACCCCATATCCAGTACCTGATCCAGTTTCCAATATCTGAACCTGTCCAAAACCATGCTGTAGCTTTGCGCCTAATCCCTCATATTTAGAAATGAATAGAAAAAGCATGAGTAACTGAGAACGGACATAATCAGCACTATCAGTGTTACTTGCTCTAATCAAGAACCTGAATCTTAAATCTCCAAAGAATACATGCAGATTGTCTATATTTTGACTTTCTCCACCGAATATTAGTCTTAGCCAACTCTTATTCATATCAATTGATGTCCTAAAGTGCAAAGGCGTTATTGGAGCATTCTCAATTTGAAGTTGAAACTGTCGCTTCCATCCAGTACATCCAAACAACCAACATGCTGGGCAGACTTCCTTTAGTCCAGCCGACAATGCATTATCGAGGCTGTTGTCGCCACTCAAAGATTTTTCGTAACTTTTTGTATCGAATTTACAGCTTTCCTCCGCAGGATCACACGCATATCCTCCCAGCCCCCTCACTATCGCTTCATACCACCAGCGCAGGCTCCCTATAATACCAGTTTCATGCAACCTATCACATTTGCCCTCTACACCGCCTGTCCAGATGGGTGTAGTCTTAATTTTTATTGTCATTGTGTTAGGAATTGTTTCCCCTCCTCATCAAGAGCCATACATATTTTTGTAATAATAAACCTTTGTTATTTTCAGGCAGTAGTTCGGTTTTAACCATATTTATCCGATCCATGATTTTAGATAACTACTGTGCTTGATCCCTCTTATTTATGGTGCAAGCCCACCATACCACAATCCAGTAACCTCATCAAGGTCAAACATCCTGTTCATGTTCTGTATTGCCTGTCCTGATGCACCCTTAACAAGATTATCAATCACTGATATCACAACTACCCTGTTAGTTGCCTTATCAGCCTCAATGTGTATGTCGCAAAAATTGGAGCCGCGAACTCCCGAGAGAGTTGGGATGTTTTCTCTTAATCGGATAAATGGCTTATCCCTGTAGAACTCTTTATACATGTGCACAACATCTTCGCTGGTTAGTTGTTTTTTTGTGAAAAGATGCGATGTTGTAAGAATGCCTCTGACAGAAGGTATAATGTGCGGCGTGAAACATATACGGTGTTGTAACGCCTCGTCAAAACGTGTTAGCTCCTGCACGATTTCAGCAGTGTGCCTGTGAGTGGTAAGTTTATAAGCCTGTATGTTTTCAGCCATGTTAGGATAATGACTTACTGCGGTTGGCTCTGCTCCGGCACCGGAAATGCCTGACTTTGAATCAAACACCGCGGAAGTTAACAATCTTTCACTTGCGAGAGGTGCTGCTGCAAGAATGGCTCCAGTGGGGTAACAACCAGGATTTGCAATCAACGCATGATCTCTAACATTGTAAAGTTCCGGAATGCCGTAAACAGCCTCTCTTGAATCAGAGTGGGCGAGTCCATAAATCTTTTCAAAGACACTTTGTGGCAGGCGATAGTCAGCACTCAAATCAATAACCATGGTCGAATTTAATAACTCAGGAACAATTTTCATAGCACTTCCATGAGGGACAGCAGTAAACACCACATCGCACCGACCTGCAACTTCTCCCGGTGAAAGATTTTCAAAACACAGGTCGTATATCTTACCAAGATTGGCATGCACGCCTGACACAGGTATTCCATGAAAACGTCTTGATGTGACTGCAACAACCTCTGTTCCCGGGTGAAAAGATAACAGTCGCAGCAGTTCACCACCAGTATAACCTGAACCTCCAACAATACCAACCTTAATCATTTTTTTCATCTCTTTATTAGCGATAATCACACTTACTACAAGAACCTTCAAGCATATCTTTGTTTCGAATGTTCTTGACGCACTCGATTGCTTCGTAATCAAGAATTGTTTTTTACACAACGAAGTTGTACAGTACTTCTCGCAATCGAGAAGTATTTCCGCACATGGAGTGTGCGATTCTGCAAAGCGTAAGCTTTGCAGCTGCTCACAGACTTCCGATTTTCAGAAAAATTTATGTACCGACAAATCATTGAATTTATTAATGAAAAATCTCTCTATCCTTACTATAGCAGGCTCTGACTCCGGGGGTGGAGCTGGTGTGCAGGCAGATATTAAAACCTTTGCTGCTTGTGGTGTGCATGCTGTTTGTGCAATTACTGCAGTTACTTCTCAAAACACGCATGGAGTTCAACACGTGTTTTCCCTGCCAGCAGAAGTTGTGGTTGAACAGCTCGAAAGTGTATTCTCTGATTTTGATGTGGAATTTGCAAAAATCGGCATGCTTTACAGCATTGAGACAATTCGTGCTGTAGGCAAGTATCTAAAAAAACGCGATGTTTCATATGTTGTCGATCCTGTGATGAGTGCTGAGGCAGGTGGAAATTTGCTCCCCACCGACGCTCTTTTATCATTGAAAGATTTAATCAAATATGCTTTTGCAGTCACTCCAAATAAGTTTGAAGCACAAACATTAACAGGTGTTACAATAACCAGTATTGATGATGCAAAACGTGCAGCTTCGAGGTTGTGCGAAATTGGAGCAAAAGCAGCGGTAATCACTGGAGGGCATCTTGATTGCAGGGATGTGGTGCTCTCCGAAGGTCGTTTTAAGGTTATCAATGGTAGCGTTTTGGGCGGCACACATGGTGCAGGCTGCACCTATTCTGCAGCGCTAACAGCAAATCTGATGCTTGGTTGTGATGTATTTGATTCTGCAAAGAAGGCAAAAAATTTTGTCATCGACGCTATTTCTTCGAGCAGGCAGGTTGGCGACGGCGTATCACCTGTTAACCAGATACATCGAATCGCTAAGGATGCCAATCGTTTTAATGTTTTGCAAAACCTTTCCTATGCTGTTAAAGAGTTGCAAGAATGCAGTGAATGCGTACTGCTGCTTCCGGAGGTCGGATGCAATATCGCGATGGCAATACAGGAAGCATCAACACAGGATGATGTGGCTGCTGTTGAAGGGCGGATAGTCAGGTTACGTGATAGAATGCACCTTACCGGATGTATTAGTTTTGGGGCAAGCAGGCATGTGGCACGCATTATTATTTCTGCCTTACGATTTAATCCCATTCTCCGTGCTGCAATGAACATACGATTCACGCCTGAAATCCTTGATGTGTGCAACAAGCTCAAACTTAACACTGCGTCATTTTCTCGCGAAGATGAGCCTTCGTTGACTAAAACAATGGATTGGGGCACATCTTATGCCTTTTTGCATGCTGCTAAGACACCTGATGTCATTTACGATGAAGGAGGTGTTGGAAAAGAGGCAATGATACGGCTTCTTGGGACTGATGCATTATCTGTGGCAAAGAAGGCGACCCTAATTGCACGAATTGCATCAGATGCGTAGATACTTTTATATAATCACGCACAGACAACGATACTTATAAAAGACGGCACAACATAAAAGCTGTAAAGCTTTGCTTTGCAGGAATACCACGTATGGTTAATGCCTACCAAAAACATTATGGCAATAAAAGCTGTAAAGCTTTGCTTTGCAGGGCGGCACAACATAAAAGGAGAGAAGAGATGTATGTTTAGCTTAGAAATAGAATCAGATAAACTAAAAGAGGCACTTGAAGCAGCAGAGGTGCTGGTGGATGAATGCAAACTCAATTTCACACCAGAAGGGTTCACTATTCGGGCAGTAGATCCTGCAAATGTGGCAATGGTCACACTCGAATTGAAGCGTGAAGCATTCATCAATTATGAAGCAAGCGAGGGGGAGATTGGAGTTGATCTTAAAAAATTACTTGACCTTCTTGCAATGTCTCGAAAAGACGACATCGTCAACCTGCAACTCGACGAGTCAGGTCATAAACTTTTGATACAAATCGGTGGCATCTCTTACACCACATCACTGCTTGATCCAGGCACGGTTCGAAAAGAGCCGAAGATACCAACGCTTGAGCTTCCTTCACAAATTATACTACCTGGAAGTGTACTAGTGAGAGCAATAAAAGCAGCGGACAAGGTCGGCAGCTATCTATGGATGAAAGTGGACAATAATCTTACAGCATTCATATTAGAAGCAGAGGGCGATACAGATCATGTACAACTCACCCTTTCACAGGATGAGCTAATTGCACTTCAAAGCGAAACTGATACAAGAAGCTTGTTCAGCATCGAGTATCTCCTTGATATTGGCAAAACACTTGGAAAAGCAAATGAAGTACGTATCAATCTTGCCAACGACCATCCTGTCAAGATACAGTTCACTATAGCAGATGGATGCGGTGAAGTAAGCTACCTGATAGCACCGCGGGTGGAATCTGATTAAGAAGCATGGATGCAAGAGACAGTATATCGGTAACCACTCTTGCAATATATCCTTTTTTACCAGCAGCAGCTTCATATATAAAAAATTTGAACATTGGGGTAACAGAAGTAACCACATCCCCTGTTTTTGAAAACATCATACAAAAATCAATGACTGACATAACAGGTGCAATACAAGGAACGCTATCAAGAGCACAAAAAGAAGATATTATAGAATCTGAGATGCAATTACTATCCTATCCAATCACACGAATGATATTATCCTGTATAGATAATCCACATCTGACACAGAGATATGCAATAAAAGAATCAAAAGAAGCATCAAAAAACCTGAAACAGGAAAAAACAGAGCAAGTTAAAAAAGTAGCAAGGGAATTAAACCTGCATTCAATAATCGAAAAAAAACAATTTTTATATATTCATTTTGCAGAATATATTCAGACAGCACATTCTATAAAAGAACTGAAATGGAAATTGATAAACCGACGTCTTGACAAAGGATCTGTAACAATAAACAACAATGATTTTATACGTCTACTCGAAGAACAGGTAAAAAAACGTGTTCTTCATGGGATGCCACTTGATGTATCAGATGACATCTGTACAAGCCTTGAATCCTGCACAGAGCAAATCAAAACAACCCTTTCTCAGACACAGCAGGACATGGCATATGATCTTGGAAAGGTTGACCAGGAATATTTTCCCCCCTGCATCGCATACGCTATAAAAACAGTACAGGCAGGCATAAACATCTCCCATTCCACACGTTTTGCCCTTACCTCTTTTCTTGTGACTGTCGGAATGAGCGTTGATTCAATAATCGAACTATTTGCATCCTCTCCAGACTTTGATTCTGAAAAAACACGCTATCAGATTGAGCACATAGCAGGATCCGGAGGAACAACGTACACCCCGCCGTCTTGTGCCACCATGACAACCTTTGGCAATTGCATAGATAAAAACCGTTTATGTGCTAAAATATCACACCCACTAAATTACTATCGAAGAAAAAAATGGCTTGAAACACAGAAGAAGAAAATCATAAAGGGCGCGTAGCCTAGCGGATATGGCGGCAGCCTCCTAACGAACTGTAAAGCTTCGCTTTGCAGAAAACAATTCTTGATTGCACAAGTGCTGTACAACTTCGTTGTGCAGAAAATAACTGGGAACTTTTAATTCTCGAGTGAGTTGGCAATCGAGTCAGGAGAAAGCTGCAATTCGAGGGTTCAAATCCCTTCGCGCCCGCCATGATACAAAATTTAGGTTTTTTGGATTAAATCTACTTTTTTTAGGTTTTTTTAGTAAAACCAAGCTTTTTTAGGGAATATTATTTTTATACCTAATTGTGTCAGGTATGTAATATGCAAGAATTGGGGGGGTGTAATAAATGGATAATGAAATAAGATCGTTGACAAAAGAAATCATACGGTTGCTTCAAAAGATGTCAGATGAAGACATTAAGAATTACCGAAAAGAAGTGGGCAATGTCAGGCATGTGCATAGAGCACTGTTAAACAAGAATTGCAAAACATATCAAGCATCATGAGGTGCTAAACGGTGGCAGGAAAGCGAATTTGGGAGATGCAGCCATTTACTGTTTGCAGGATACCGGGCCTAACGTTTAACGAAATGGAGCTAAAGAAACTCTTCGGGGAGTTGAAACTATCTAATAATGGAGATTTACTTCAAGCTTCGGCGATGCATCAACAATTAATCGACATCTGTTCAAACAAGACATAGGCATCAAAAAATATGGGTGCTGTACTCAATAACGATTTGAACCATACAAAGAAAAAATTAAAAACCAGGATGTTGTTAAACTCATTGAACCGGGGAATACCTGCACAGACATCCCATTTCCGGCTTTTACCTGGTTTGCTGTGCAGGATCAACGTGAAGATAACAATATCAAAGAACAGATCAAATCTTTAAAAAATGAGAGAAATTTATTGATTAGGGAAGTTAAACAACTAACTGAAAAACTTAGGGTTGAATATGCAAAAAATGCAGTATCAAAAAATGAAAAATATTTTGAAGAACTACTTATCAAAGAAAGCAAAGAATGTCCATATTCGACAGGTGTGAAGGTCATTTATATCGGTGGTGTTGAACCACTTGCTCCTTATTACAGGAGCTGGTCGAATCGTTCGGGTGCAACTTCTGTTACCATCCAATGACACTGCCCACAAAAAAGTGAGCTAAGAAACATTGTTGGAAGAACAGATATGGTATTCTGCCCTGTTGATATAAACAACCACGGTGCCTGTTGCCATATAAAGAAGGCATGCAAGCAGAAAGGTATACCGTGTTTCTTCCTTCGAAGTTCAGGTGTAACAACACTTAAGAAAAGTCTGGAAGATCACCTGCAATTTACAGCAGGAGGTTTGGTGTCGCAAGAAAGTTGAAAGCACTGCAGAGCTTGCGCTTTGCAGAGATTAACCTAACAACTGCACAACTTCGTTGTGCAGAAGGTAACTCTTAATTGCGCCATCGTATTGAAGACAATATGAAAACAGCAGATGAAACAACTTCGTTGTGCAGAAGGTAACTCTTGATTGCGCCATCGTATTGAAGACAATATGAAAACAGCAGATGAAACAACTTCGTTGTGCAGAGGGTAACTCTTGATTGCGCCATCGTATTGAAGACAATATGAAAACAGCAGATGAAACAACTTCGTTGTGCAGAAGGTAACTCTTGATTGCGCCAGCAATCAAGTGTGGGAAATAATTCTCGATTACGCAGTAATCGAGTGCATGAGAAAATAACCCTTGAATAACCCTTGATTAAGAAGTAATAAAGCTACTGGAACCTACTGAATATTGGTCGATTTCTTCTTGGGATACTGACTGATCTTCAAGACAGGTTTTAATTTGTTCAACCAGACTCTCATATTTTTCAAGAAGCTTTCTGCCGTCTTCCGTTAGGACGGTTCCGCCCACACTGCCTCTTGAGGATTCCACGACATCAGCACCCACATCTTTTTTCATTTTTCTGAGAATGCCCCACGCATGTCGATATGCCATCTTCAATTCTTCAGCCGCCTTTGAAATCGACTTTTTTTCATCGATTAACTGCAGAAGACGGGCTCGTCCACGTCCTATAACAAAAACGCCATCCTTTTTAAGCTGTATATTAGCTACCAGCTGATACATCTTTGTTACTCGCGAAGATCGGGTGGAAGCATATTAGGAATGCCATCTTCAATTGGGTACACTTCAGAACATTTTTCACACTTTAGAGAGCCTGTAATGATCTCTTCTTCTTTCTCTTCAACAACAGTAAGTTTAAGATCGCCTTTACACATTGGGCAGCACAGAATGTCCATCAAATCACGTTTCATAATAAAAACCTCATACACTTAATACTTATATTAAACTATAAAGTATTTGATCATTTCTATATTTTATTAATTTGCCAATATAATAGTTACCTGTTCACCCCTGCTGTATCCTTCGATTTCTTCTGGTATCATAATGTACCCATCTGAGCGTGCTATGGAACTTAAGATGCTTGCTCCGCTGCTCATTATAGGTTTTACAGTGCCATTTTCTATTTTGACGCGTGCAAAAGTGAGATACCCCGCTTTGGAGGTTATTTTTTCTGCAAGTGGGAGTGTTGTTGTGCCTTCTGGCAGGTGCGGCTGACGAGCGAGCGTTCTGATTGCTGGTCTGGCAAATAGCTGCAGCGTTACGTATCCTGCAACCGGGTATCCCGGCATGCAGATTATTGGTGTGTTCTTAATCGCTGCAAGTGTTGTTGGCTTTCCAGGGCTTGCTTTGATGCCGCGGATGAGGATTGTTCCAAGCCTTTCGATTGCTGCCGGAACCTGGTCCCTGTCACCCACTGATGTGCCGCCGCAGAGTATAATCATGTCTGATGAGAGGTTGTTCACGATGGCTTGTTTTATTAACTCCGGTTTGTCTGGTACGATGTTATTTATGATGGGTTTTCCGCCCCATTTTTCCACGTACAGTCCAACCATCAGGCTGTTTGTTTCGATGATCTCTCCTTCTTCTGGTGGTTGTTTGCTGTTTCGTGGTATGAGTTCATTGCCTGTTGGAATGATTGAAACAGTAGGTTTCTGGTAGACAGTTGCATGTGTTACCTGGAGATTTGCTAATACCGACACATCTACTGGATGGATTGTATGGTATTGCTGGAATACAAGTTCCCCTTTTCTTATGTCTTCTCCAATTTCGCCTACGTTTTCATGCGGGTGCAGTTGTGCTGTTATTTCTATCAAGTTATTGTCAAGTCTTTGTGTGTCTTCTACCATTATTACCGCATCTGTACCGTCTGGCAGTAATGAACCTGTATGTACGTGCACGCAGTTTTGAGGTGTTATGGCATCTGACTCGTGCAGTATTACTGGCGAAGTCGTGCTTGCTGCGAGTGTGTCTTTGGCTCGAAGCGCATATCCATCCATTGCTGCACGCATGTAGTGCGGAACGTTAATCTGTGCGATAATCTCTTTTGTTAGCACCCGGTTGCAGCAATCTTCGATTAAAAGCGTCTCTGTTCTGTTAACAGGAGTTACAGTGTTTAGAAATGTTGTTTGTGCAATATGTACTGGTGTCAGTTCCTTGAATAGTTTTGACATGATTTTTCAGTCACATAAATATAATTTTTAACTTTTATAGCATAAACCACAGAGAAGATGGAAACGCAGATGAATAGGAAATTATCAAAACAGATACGACCTGTCATATCAATGATGAATTCTCTCTTTCAGTTCTCTTACAAGTTCAAGTTTTATGCTGCTGTTTCGATCGCCACCACACACACATCCACGCACACCGATAATATCTGGTGATACTTCTTTTAGTACGTCGATATCTTCAAACGCGAGACTTCCTGCAATAGCCGCTTCAAGTCCATATCGGTGAGCTGAACCAATGAAACTCTCGAGCTTTTCAAGGTTCAAAAAATCAAGAGTGGACATGCCGTCCTTAACCCCGGTATCCATCATCACAACATCAGCGCCAGCATCACTTAGTATCTCAGGAAGTTCAAAAGGAGAAATAGAATTTATTCGATTATAATCTGAATAACCACATATTACAACTTTCTTTTTTGAATCATATTGTTTGACTGCTTTTGTGACGCGTTCGGTCATTTCAGATGCCTGTTCTATAGTCTGCACGTCAAAAAGACCAATTTTTATATAATCCGCACCAGCCACCGAAGCACCAAGTGCAGCAAGGGATGCGGTGCCTGGCTTATAGTTAAAATCACCTATGGCAACACTCATTGGTTTTGTGATGACGCGTTTAACACTTTGTATAACATCCGGGAAGTTCGCACCAAGGGAGCCTTCTTTTGGATTTTTCACATCAATAATATCTGCACCACCATCGAGGGCAATCCTCGCTTCTTCCACGCTAATTGGGCTTACAAGCAGTTTCATAGTCATGTCATATACCTACACTCTTTAAATCTAATAAACACTTCAATAGTAATATGTTTCAAATCGTTTTTGTACTTGACATACTTAACGGTATCGTTTTGCACGCATCAGGTGGTAAACGTGAAAACTACAAGCCGATTCATATCACAAGCAAGGTATGTGATAGCTCTGATCCACTTGAGATAATAAAACAGTTAAAACCAGAACAAACTTATGTAGCCGATCTGAACAGGCTTCAGAAAACAGGCACAGATAATTATAGGCTGATAAAGGAATTATCAAAACACACTGTATTAATGGCAGATACTGGCATCGCAACAATAAAAGACCTTGAACTATGCCTTGCAGTTAGTAATACAGCCGTGATAGGAACTGAAACAGCAGATATAAACACAATAATCAACGCTTCAAATCGCTTTCCCGGAAGAGTCAATGTAAGTATTGATATAAAACATGGCAGAGTGTTGACGACAAGCAGAGCAACCTTAAAGCCCATCGATATTGTCTCCACACTCAATAAGCTTGAGATTAATCATATAATCGTACTTGATCTTGATCGTGTTGGAACAAGCAGCGGGTTCAATGTCGAGCTTCTCGAAGAACTATGTACTCAATCAGAGCACGACATATTAGTTGGTGGAGGCATAAGAAATATGAAGGATATTGAAACCCTTGATAATATAGGGGTGCATGGAGCACTAATTGCAACAGCGATACACAATAGGAACATTTTGAAGCTGTCAAATTAGTTTTTTGACTTAAAACTCTATCTCTTTTTTGGGTATGACCTGATTTCCAGGCATGCTGCACCCCACCGACAGTTTTAGATAGTTTGCCAAGTCTGCCTCTTATGGCAGAAATTTCAAAAGTTTTCAAAAGAGTCTCTTTTGCAGACTCGCTTGAAAACTATTTTGCTTTAAAAAAACGTCTCGATATGTCAATTTTTATTTTTTCCGGACATAGGAAACATTGCACAGTATATCGAACACCAATTCTAAGCGATAAATGTTGGCATTTCAAATACGATGTCGGAGCAACGATTAAATTTGTGGCAGTGAAATTTTTCAGGGCGTGTAGCTTTACAGGAATGTTGGTTTGTCTGATGAAGAATCCTGGCTGCTCAGGTTTCAAAGAAAAGATGGGATAATGCAAATTCCATCAGGTGGTACGCTCCATCACTTTTTGAAGTATCGTCTGGGTGTTAGGGGTGTTGATAAAATTATAGAGATGGTTGTTGAAAAGATTACCAGGTTCGCCAACTCGAAAGAGGCAAAACCGGATTTAACCCCGGCTCGAGATTTCTAGATATTCTAAACATAGCGATTTCAATCCGCATTATAACTGCAAGATGGATATGGCTCATATTACGATAATTGGTACATATCCTGTCTTTATAACTTATACGAGTGGACTTGTT
>RXIJ01000060.1 GCA_004212095.1 Methanosarcinales archaeon
AGATTCTTGTATTAAACGAGTCGTTTTATCTGTTTAAGAATGCTGATGTTTCAGGTAAAAACAACTGGTCATTACATGAAAATTACAGTCTGTCAGTAATTGGTATTGATGCTGAAGCATGCCCAAGACAGGTGTGGCTTCAGCTCAGCAAAAACGATACGCCAGTGGATAGTAAAATAATCTGTGGTTGGAAAGGCTATTATAATTATAGCAAGAATGGAAGCCTGATTATAACTTCCAGGGTGCGCGATGTTTTCAAAGGATTCGAGGGTGCACTTGTAACACTTGATAATGTGTACCAGTACTCAGACACAATGCACACCGAGTTGATGAACAATACCTCTCATTCATACCAGACAGGAAATTTGAAAGGTGTTAATTGGTCATTACATGAAAATTACAGCCTGTCAATGGGTGGGGTTGATGCTAAAACACCTCCGAGACAGGTGTGGCTAAGGCTGAACAAAAACAACGCGACAGTTGATGAAAAGGTACTGACAACTATAGATAACTACACGTATTACAAAAATGAGAAGTTAATATTTACAGCATACATAGATTCTATTTTTGCAGGCGTTACTACCGATATGGTACAGTTAAAACAGGTACGGCAGTATTCAGAAAGTGGGACACTTCTAATGGATACAAACGAAAAGACACTGGTTGCACCATCCCCTGCACAAAGTGAACACAACAAAGGGGTTATTCTCTACAATTCACACTGGAATAAAATATCAAACAATTTAATAAAATCGCATTTTTGTGGAATAAATGCAAAAGATTCGAGTAACAACACGCTCACGAATAACACCGTGTCTGACAACGACTACGGAATCAAGCTGGAAGATTCAAGCAACAACCTCCTTTACCACAACAATCTCATCAACAACACCAACAACAACGCTTATGACTCAGGCACCAACCAGTGGAACACCTCAACCGTTGGCAACTATTACTCAGACTACACAGGAAGCGACAACAACAGCGACGGTATCGGCGACACTTCGTATCAGATTCCAGGCGAAAGAAACATTGATTATTTCCCTCTGATGCATCCATGGGAAAAAACACCACTGAAAGGCGACCTTGACGGCGATTCCCAGATCACGTCAACAGATGCTGCAATCGCACTTCAAATAGCAGTCGGCAGCCTCCCTTTCGACGATGCTGCTGATGTTAGTGGTGACGGCAGGGTTTCATCACTTGACGCCCTCGCCATTTTACAGATGGTAACATGAGTGATTAACTTCTGAATGGCAAGGATATTTATTCTTGCCTCACTGCACAACTCCGTTGTGCAGAAATACTGGTAACTCTCGATTGCAAAGCAATCGAGTGCAGTAAAAATAATACCGGTAACCTTTAACTCTCGACTACGGAGTAGTCGAGTGCGTAAGGCTATTATGTCGTTGAATAGATATACTATATTGTGAAGGTTACAAAGCGTGTTTTAAAAGATTTTGAAGGCGAGATTGGACTTGTGCCTGAGTCGCTGGATGATTTGTGGCACTTGAAATATATAGTCGAGCCCGGGGATATGGTGTTTTCGGTAACAAAACGCAAGGTTGAAGCTGCCAGTGATAAGATTCGCCCTGAAAAAATGGAAAAACAGACGATACGACTTGGGGTGCGTGTCGAACGCATCGAGTTCCACCGTTTTTCCAACAGACTGCGCATTCACGGAGTCATCGAATCAAGCATGGATACTGGTTCGTACCATACCTTGAATATTGAAGTTAGAACACAGCTATCCATTATAAAAACATGGCAGTCCGATCAGATCGAGCGGATCAAAGAAGCGGTTGCTGAAGCGAAACGTCCGAGTGTAATTATTGTCACAATAGAAGAAGGCGAAGCATCGATTGGTGTGGTGAGACAATTCGCTGTAGAAGAATTTTCAGACATCAAACAATCGTTGGGCAAAGGCGAGGGCGACTACCGGGGATTGTTTTTTGATGAAGTTGTAAATCGGTTATCTACTATAGCAGGTCAAGCAGATGCACTGGTGCTTGCAGGACCTGGTTTTACAAAAGAAGATTTTCTCAAAGTACTGAAAACACGTGCACCGGAAATTGCTAATAAGACGAAAATCGAGGATACTGCATCGATTGGCGTCTCTGGTTTCCAGGAGGTGCTTCGAAGAGGTGCTGTGGAGCGAATTTCAGAGTCCAGTCGCCTTGCAAGAGAGACACAATTGATAGAGAATTTGCTTCTTAAAATCTCAACAAACGGCGCTGCCACCTATGGCTGGACTTATGTACGCCGTGCCTTTGATTTTGGTGCCATTCACACCCTACTTATAGCAGACGAATACCTGCGATGCCAAAGAGAGTCCGGAGAAACAAATATAGATCGCTTCCTTCAAAAAGTGGAGCAAAACCGCGGCAAGATTATGGTATTCAGCACGGAATTTGAACCCGGCAAAAGATTAGTTGGGCTTGGTGGTGTGGCAGCAATCTTGCGATTCAAAATAGATTGATGAGTGGAATATGCTCAACATATTGTGGTAAAGACACGGAATTTCATAGATTCAAATATAAATTTTTGTGAACTGTCACTTGGATTTTCCAGACAAAACACCGAAACTTTCAAGCTAAAAGAAGGGGCGCAATTTTTCAAAAAGAGTAAAATCTGTCAAAATTGGGATGTATTATTTTGGAATTAACGCACTATAAAGTTAAGATTTTTGTTTATGTTTAAAGTCGCCAGGTGTCTTTAATCTCTTTTTATTGTTAGTTTTACCTCTTTCCATTCACCCACGCCTTTAAGGCTTTGCAAGCTTCCGGATATAGTGTTTTGGAAGAAGTTCTCAATAAATTCGTTTAAAGGTAACTCTCTGTCATCAATTAGCAGTGTAACACTCATAATTTGTATACTGTTCTTAATAGTATTATATTTTTCGGGCACTTCAGAGTTTTCATATTACCTTCTGCGAAAGCGAAATTGTGCGGTTACCTGACCTGTAGTATGCGTTTTGCACCTGTGCTGTCATAGCATGTCCAGCTCTCTGTTGAGTATGGTGCACCTACAATGATGTGACAGCTTCCAGTTCTTGCAAAAAGCCCAAGGTCTGCTGGCGATGGGGTAGTATTTGGTGTTGGATGGCTGTGGATTGTACCGGCAATGCGCATATTTGGAAGCATGTACAAATGGAGTACTGCTGACACTTCCGAGGAAGTGGTGCCTGGTAAAAATATTACTTCTACTATGGTGTTATCCTCTGCACGCAGCAACCCTGCAAATTCCGCAGGTGCTGTAGATCTACAGACTTCAAGGATAAAGAGAAGCGTATCTTTTGATATATACTTTATATTCACTGGTTTATTCATGTATGAGACCATGTTTATACTTTTTCACTGTCGGGACAAAATAATTATGGAATTAAAACAATTTAGAGTACTCCCGTTGTTGTAGCCAATAAAATCCATGCAGTTTTATTTAGTGTCTATCGATAAAGTTTTGTGGTGAAAGAAGTAGTATAGAACAAAGATGAGATGCTTTGAATGTTGTAGTGGTTTAAAACGCAGGGCTTGCCTGTATGTACTGCTTGCTATATTTACAGCTATTATCTTGTTTGCAGTGTTTTTTAGCAACTCCCCAGGGGAGGAAGTTTTTCAGGTAAGCGATTGTGGTGTGCTCAGTATTGAAGGGCGGATGCCAATAGATTGTGTGGAACGTCTCGTTGAAGAGGACACTGCTTACACCCTCAGTGAAATAGATTTACATGCTAACGATGGTTATGTGATTTCTGCACTGTTTAGAGTGCCTAAAACAGAAGAACAGTTGTGTGGGGCAGTAATTCTCCCGGGGGCTACAGTAAGTAAAGAAGGCGGGCAGCATCTTGCAGGAGAGCTTGCAGGGATCGGATATGCATCGATCGCGCTTGACCAGCGAAACCTGTGTGTGATCGATTTTGAAAAGGACTATCAATTGTTTGCATCAGGTGATGTTCCAGCTGAATACCTGATGCTGTCTGATGCTTTGCATGCAGTGGACTTTCTCATATCGCAGCCGGAAGTCGATGCTCGGAAAATTATTATTATCGGAGAGAGTAATGGAGGACGCATTGCCATAATCGCAGCAGCCATGCACCAAGAAATACGCATGGTAATCGGAATTAGTACCAGTGGCTATAATACTGGAGAGCAGATTCCCAAAAACGCACCAGACAATATGCGAAAATTCTATTACTCAATTGATCCTGATACCTATCTGCCACTGCTGCCACCTAAAAAACTTGTATTGATACATGCAGACAACGACCCAATTATACCGCTTGAACTTGCAGAACGCACATATCAAAAGGCAGATGAGCCAAAAGCTTTGCACGTTGTGTCAGGGAATATGCATGGGTATGGTAACCAGATGCAGCCTGTACTAAAAAAAGAACTTTTATCATTCAGAAAAGCCAGATAGATAATCTCGTATTTATATATAAAAATAAGCTCGAAACAAATATTAGGGTCACTCTTTTATCACTGTATTTTTGAGTATGCCAACATGTTCTATCTCTACTTCTATCCGGTCCTTATCAAATAGTTCACCAACTCCAACTGGCGTGCCTGTTGCTATAACATCTCCTTTCTCAAGTGTCATGATGTTTGATATGAATTCAATAACTTCTGGTATACTGAAGATCATGTTCCTGGTGTTAGAGTCTTGTTTGACTTTTCCATTCACACGCGTTTTGATGCTGAGGTTGTGTGGATCAATGTCAGTAACAATGTAGGGTCCGATTGGTGCAAACGTGTCGTATCCTTTTGCCCGTGTCCATTGTCCATCTACTCGCTGGAAATCCCGTGCTGTGATATCATTGAAGCATGTGTACCCAAGGATGACGTCATCTGCTTTTTTTACTTTGATGTTTTTGCAGCGTTTTCCGATAATGACTGCAAGTTCTGCTTCGTAATCGAGTTGTTTTACTGTCTCGGGATAGATGATTTTGTCGTTGTGGGCAATCATTGCTGAAGGTGGTTTTAAGAATATGAGTGGTTTCTCTGGTGTTTCCATGTTGACTTCTTCTGCATGATCCTTGTAGTTTAAACCAAGACAGACGATCTTACTTGGTTTTGTGGGCGGGAGTATTGTTAGCTGTGATATGTTGTAGGTGTCTTCGCACAGTCCACGAGTTGTACACGCGGTGCATCCTTTAACATTAGCATAAAACGTTTTCTCTCTATACTTGAAATGTCCGATTATCATTATCAATCCTGCACTCGATTATTTGCACAACTCGACTACTTTGTAGTCGAGAGTTGAATGCTACTGTTTATTTTCTACTCACGTTATATGTAATATTGTGTAATCAAAAGTTGATTATCAAGATTCGTTAACCATTCATTATATGAGAAAAACCTTTCCCCAAAAACGTTATTAGTAATAAAAAGAACATGTAGAGTTCATGTTATCGGAGAGATTTATATATTTCTTTGGAAATGGTAATGCCGAAGGAAACGCTTCAATGAAGGAACTGCTCGGCAATAAAGGAGCAAATCTTGCAGAGATGGCAAATATTGAAATCCCGGTGCCACCAGGTTTTATTATCACTACAAAGGTGTGCAAAACCTATTACGCTAATAACAGAGAGTACCCTCCTGGTGTAAAAGAACAGGTAGGTGAAAACCTTAAAAAACTTGAAGCAATCGCTGAGAAAAAGTTTGGAGATAACGAAGACCCACTGCTGCTTTCTATCCGCTCCGGTGCACCTGCGTCAATGCCTGGCATGATGGATACTGTACTCAATCTTGGCTTAAATGATAGTACCATCACAGGGCTTATTAGAAAAACAAACAATGAGCGATTTGCCTATGATAGTTATCGCCGTTTTATCACCATGTTTGGCGATGTAGTGCTCGGCATTGAACACGATAAATTTGAAAATATACTGTCTGCAAAAAGGGATTCACTTGGTGTTAAACTGGACAATGAACTTACCGTTGGTGCACTGAAAGAGCTGGTTGGTGAATTCAAGAGGCTTATTAAAGAAGAGACGGGAAATAACTTCCCACAGGATCCGGAACAACAATTGTGGATGGCAATTGATGCAGTGTTTGATTCATGGAACAACAAGCGTGCTACAAAGTATCGCCATATCAATAATATTCCTGACCACTGGGGTACTGCTGTCAACGTGCAATCCATGGTTTTTGGAAACATGGGAGAGAATTCAGCTACTGGGGTTGCATTTACAAGAGACCCCGCAACTGGTGAAAAACGTTTCTTTGGTGAGTATCTGATCAATGCACAGGGTGAGGATGTAGTTGCAGGTATCAGAACACCACACCCTATCGAAGACTTGAAAAAGAGCATGCCAGTAATCTACAACCAGCTTGAATCGATCTACAAGAAACTTGAAGTGCACTTTAAAGACATGCAGGACATCGAGTTTACGATACAGGACGGAAAACTCTACATACTTCAGACGCGTAATAGTAAACGTACGGCAGAGGCAGCTATTAACATAGCAGTAGATATGGCTAAAGAGGGTTTGATCGATAAAAAGACAGCAGTTTTGCGTATAAAACCAGAACAACTTGACCAGTTACTGCACCCGATGATAGACCCGGAGTCACCTGTTGAGGTGATAGCAAAAGGCTTACCAGCTTCGCCGGGTGCAGCTGTTGGAAAAATCGTATTTACAGCAGAGCGTGCTGAAGAGCTTGGTACATCTGAGAAGCTAATACTTGTACGAGCCGAGACATCGCCAGAGGATATCGGTGGCATGAATGCTGCTTCAGGTATTCTTACCGCAAGGGGCGGCATGACCTCTCATGCAGCAGTGGTTGCAAGAGGTATGGGTAAATGCTGTGTCGCAGGTTGTGATGGAATCTTAATCGATGTGGCAAATAAAACAATGACTATCGATGACCTTGTGTTAAAAGAATTCGATTACATCACCCTTAATGGTTCAACCGGCGAGGTAATAAAAGGTAAAGCAAAACTCATTCATGCTGAAGTCACTGGAAACTTTGAAAGGATACTTTCATGGGCTGATGAAGTGCGAGACCTTGGGGTACGTACCAATGCAGACACTCCTAACGATGCAGAAACTGCTCTCGGATTTGGAGCAGAAGGAATTGGACTATGTCGCACAGAACACATGTTCTTTGGAGAGGGACGTATAGAAACCGTACAGGATATGATACTTGCAGAAACCAGTGAAGAGAGAAGGGCACCTCTTGAAAAGTTGTTAAAATTCCAAAGAGAAGACTTTAAAGGAATATTCAAGGTGATGGCCGGACGTCCAGTAACAATACGCCTTCTTGATCCACCACTTCATGAATTCTTACCCAAACACGAAGATTTACTTGAAAAAATAACCATCCTCAAAACAAAGAATATCGAAAATGAAGAGCTTAAAGAGCTTGAAAAACTGAAAACACGTGTTGAAAGCCTTGATGAATTTAATCCGATGTTGGGACACAGAGGGTGCAGACTTGGGATTACTTACCCGGAAATTTATAACATGCAGGTGCAGGCGATATTCGAGGCGGCAGCAGAACTTATAAAAGAGGGAGAGACTGTCATGCCAGAAGTTATGATACCTCTTGTGGGGCACGTTAAAGAGCTTGAGATAACCAAACGGCATGTCATTCGGACAGCAAGTGAAGTTATGGAACGCGAGGGTTTAAAGCTTGATTATCTCATTGGAACCATGATAGAGCTTCCACGAGCAGCTATCACTGCTGATGAAATCGCAGCAGAAGCAGACTTTTTCAGCTTTGGAACTAATGACCTCACGCAGACAACCTTTGGACTGAGCAGAGATGATGCAGGAAAGTTCCTCCCGGAGTACATTGATAAAGGCATACTACCATGCGATCCTTTTGTAACAATTGACCAAGGAGGCGTTGGAGCGCTTATGGAGATTGCTATTGAAAAAGGGAAAAAAACCAATCCGGATATTAAACTTGGCATCTGTGGTGAGCATGGGGGCGATCCTGCATCGATCGAATTTGCAGATCGCATAGGACTTGACTATGTAAGCTGCTCTCCATTTAGAATACCAATAGCACGCATTGCAGCAGCACACGCAACACTCAAGAAGTGATAGATAGAGGATGTTTTCTCGCATGATTTATTGTTCCGGGGGCGTTCTTAGATGTCGTTATTATTTCTGCCACAGTTAAGCTACTGACTATCTCTGCAAAGCGCAAGCTTTGCAGGTTCTTAGATGTCGTTATTATTTCTGCCACAGTTAAGCTACTGACTATATTTCTGTCACAGTTAAGCTACTGACTATCTCTGCAAAGCGCAAGCTTTGCAGGTTCTTAGATGTCGTTATTATTTCTGCCACAGTTAAGTACTGGAACCTTTATGCAGGTTATGCCTTTAATCGGTCTAATTGGAATTATAATAAGTATTATCATCACCGTTATTATTTGGAAGGGCTCAACACATCGTTTACAATTGTAGTGATTCAGGTAGAAAATCCATAGTGCATCTGATGACGCGCTATGGCAAAGACAAACGAAATATACACAGCAGAAGAGCAGGAACGCAATCGTATGCGGTCGATCAATATCTGAAAGACGAACGCTCCCCGAAATCTGCAAAAGTCTTGGCAGATCAAGAATGTGGTTGCAGAAATAGATTGGAAGATACAATGATTCCGAGAAAAGCCGTAAGATGGGGTGGTTTAGGGATGAATCCGGAGCACCAAAGAAAACAGAGGGCAAAGTGCACTTTATACGGCTGGTGCTGGAAAACGGAACAATCAGCGTGCTGAACGAGTATTTTAACGTCGGTGAATCGCTGGCTCATGAATATGCGTGGGCTACACTTTGACACAAAACAAGAACAACTGATGATCTATTATCGAGAGAAGAACGAAGGGGAGTCAAGTCTTATCAAGATTCATGAGTACAAGATTGGTGAAACTGTAAAAATATTCGAAGAGAAGTTCTGAATAAGAAAAGTGTAAGCGATGTTATGAGCCTTACCAACTATTATCTCAGCACAGGAGGTGTGCAGTTCAGGAAGATCATCATTTGTGAGTTTCCTGATGTGGCAGCCCGGTGTCTCGATGAATTCATATAGTGTTATTCATGTTGTAGCTATTAGTATCTATGGAATACATTGTACACCCATTAGTAAAATCAGGTACTGTGGAAAAGCGTGTATATCAACTCAATCTTGCAGCAGCAGCTTTAAAAGAGCCCAGTCTTGTGGTGCTTCCGACAGGACTCGGTAAGACCATCGTAGCGCTTTTGGTTATAGTACAGCGTCTTAGAAAAGGTAAAATACTGGTGCTATCTCCAACAAAGCCACTGGTGGAACAGCACGTAGCTTTTTTTAAAAGTGTGCTGAACTTATCAGAAGAACAGATCGTTACTTTTACCGGGAGTATCCCACCAGCAAAGAGGATGGAGATGTGGAACGTTGCAAAAATTATTGTATCAACCCCACAGGTGATTGAAAATGACCTGCTATCGCGACGCATAAACATCGATAATGTAGCTCACATCACTTTTGATGAGGCGCATCGGGCGGTAGGCAACTACGCTTATGTATATATTGCAGAGCGTTATTTCAAAGAGGCAGCAGATCCGCTCGTACTTGGTATTACTGCAAGTCCTGGGAGTACTGTTGAAAAGATAACTGATGTGTGCAGCAATCTCAATCTTACTAATATTGAACTGCGCGACGAGTATGATGGCGATATCCAGCCATACGTATTCGAGAGAGAAATACAATGGAAAATCGTGAACATTCCAGTAGAATTAAAGGGGTTAAACAAACTGCTCACTGCTGTAATGGATGAAAAAGTAAAAAAGCTTGCAGAGCTTGGAACAATCATGCCACGACAAAAGAGACTTACTAAAACTGAACTACTTGAACTACAAAAACGACTTCAGGGGCAAATTCGAAGCTTTCCAAACCAGCAAATCTATCAATCAGTATCTCTGGTTGCAGAGGTCTTCAAGATAAGCCATGCAATCGAACTCGCTGAGACTCAAGGACCGGATGCACTCTTAAAATACTTCAAACGCCTGGAGCACGAAGCAAACTCAAGAGGTGGCAGCAAAGCCTCTAAGCGATTGATGGAGGATGTTCGTGTGCTAAAGGCGATACATGAACTGAAAAATATGGATATATCGTATCCAAAAATAAAAATGGTAGAGGAAATAGTACAGGACGAGCTCTCCTGCAACCCTGGCTCACGTATCATCGTGTTTACTAATTATCGAGACACATCAGAACTGGTAACAAACGCATTAAATGAAATCAAAGGAATAAAAGCAGTAAGATTTGTCGGACAAGCGAATAAATACAAAGATAATGGGCTAACCCAGAAACAGCAAGTAGCAATCATCAAGGACTTTAAAAAAGGAGAGTATAACACGCTTGTAGCAACATCTGTTGCAGAAGAGGGGCTTGACATACCTGCAACAGACCTTGTAGTATTCTACGAGCCAGTGCCATCAGAGATTCGAAGCATCCAGCGAAAGGGACGCACGGGCAGAAAACACGAGGGACGCATAACAGTCCTTGCTGCACGTGGCAGTCGAGACGAGGCTTACTACTGGAGCAGCGTTCACAAAGAGAAACAGATGCGGAAGATGATAGAAGAATTCAGACGCGATCTTAAAAATATCAGTATCAAACCGCAATCACAGGATACGGAAGCAATCGTTCTTCAGCAAGACAATTTACCTGCCATAAACATGGTAGATATGAAAAACCCACCACAGAGACAACTTCTTGATTTTACCACCTCCAAAGACCTGATAGTACCGAAAATATACATTGACCAGCGGGAGATCCGTTCTACTGTCGCAAGAGAGCTTGAAAAACTTGGTGCTTGTATAATACTGCACACACTTGAGGTTGGAGACTATGTTCTAAGCGATCGAGTGTGTGTCGAGAGAAAAACCACTGCAGACCTTCTATCAACTTTTATAGAAGAAGGGCGCGACCTGTTTGCACAGCTTGGCGATTTATCCAGAAACTATGAGCGTCCAATCATCATACTTGAGGGAAGAGACCTCTACACACAAAGACGCATTCATCCAAACGCTATTCGAGGTATCCTTGCAAGCATTGTTGTGGACTTTAACATATCAATTATCCCAACAGATAGTGAAGAAGAAACCGCAGCTATTATTTATACGATGGCAAGAAGAGAACAGGAAAATAAGAAGCGAATCCCTAAGGTGCACGGCAAAAAAACAAGCCAGAATTTGAAAGAACAGCAGGAATACGTGATAGCAGCTATTTCTAATATAGGACCAGTCGCAGCAGCGAAACTTCTTAATCACTTCAAACAGATCAAAGCTATTACAACAGCCAGTGAAGAAGAACTTATTGGGGTTGAAGGAATTGGCAGAAAAACCGCTAAGCGAATCATAGAAACTACCCAGAGCCAGTACAAAGGATAATAGAGGTCTAAATATAACTGCCTGATTTATTTTACCTTACACTTTCCAATCCTTTCTCCTGCACGCTGCCTCCCGGTGTTAGTTCTCCAAATATTTGCCCTTTAAAAGCATATATTTCGGCACCGGTAAGCCAACAGTTTGGGGGCAGCCCAGCTTTCATACAGGTCTGGGATAGGAATTCTTCTGTAGTAAAATTGTATTCTGTTGCTACCTGTGGAAGGAGAAGCCCCTGATAATACCCATACTTGACGATCAAACCGTCCCTTCCAATCTTAATCTTCTCCATGAGTTCAGTCGGTTTACCCTCAAGCTTTTCCGGGGTTGTAAGAACTGTAACCTCTATCACTATCTTTTGCAATTCTTTTGTTGAAATTGGTAGAAATCGTGGGTCTTTGGTGGCTGCATCCTTCGAGGAGTTTAGTATGGCATCTGCAAGAGACATAACTGGATAGGGCACTCCAATACAACCGCGCAGTTCGTGTTTTATGGTGTTGAGAGTAACAAACACGCCTCTTTGTTGTTGAAATATGGCATCATCTGGTATTCTTGGATTTGGCATACCAGCAAGATGCGCTTCGATAGATTCTCGTGCAAGGTGCACTGCAGATTCGCCCTCTGTATTCGTAAGCATACTCATAGTACTCCCTAAACACTTCTTGTTATTTTATGGTTATTGTTTACCGAACTGTACACGACGTGAGCAGAGATAAATTAACAACTAAACACTTCTTGTTATTTTATGGTTATTGTTTACCGAACTGTACACAACATCCTTCAAATATCGCATTCATCTCATCAGCCGCGTTCACTCCAGTGCTTGCCATGCAGCAATTAGCATGATTGCAAACATCCCGCTGCTGGCCATGCCACCCTTTTGATTACATCAACGCCGAAGCATACCTGAAATGCAGATTTTACCAGTAGATTGTTTCACGTCACACCTGTATGTATGTTTCGTTGGGGTGCTGTGTTGCAATCATTATTGAGAGATAATCTCTTATGTGTCTTGTTAGCAGGAAGTTGTGTCGAACATACTCTCTGGCATAGTATCCCATGCTTGCTGCAAGGTCCGGGTGATGGAGTAACTGCCGTGTCCGGTAGGCAGTGCCCTCAATGGAATTTATAAGATACCCATTCACACCGTTTTTTATCTGCGTGGATATGCCGCCAACGGCACCACATACTACTGGCTTTCCCTTCCACATCCCCTCAGTTACAGTAAGACCAAAGCCCTCTTTCAATGATTTCTGGATGATGATGTCAGCTTCTCTTTGAAGCGCATTGATCTGAAGATCGCTGAATGGTGGAAGCATTAGAATGTGTATGTCAGTGTCCTCTGCTGCATATTTTTTAACTTCGTCTAAAACCGCAGGACCTTCAGGATCGTCAGTAGCTTCGCTTCCCGCAAGAACCAGTATGCAATCCTCGTGTTTTTTCACCAGCTTATATGCTTTGATAACACCAATTGGATCTTTGAAACGATCGAAGCGGGATACCTGGAGAAGTATTGGTTTATCATGGGTGATTTCCAGCCTGTCAATTTCTCTTGCTATCTCTTCCTTTGTAAGCCGCTTGTTTTTTTCACTCAGAGGGTCGATAGAAGGTGGTACGAGGTACTGTGGTATTGGCAGGTTCTGGGCAAACTGTGGCATTGAGAAAATCGATGCATTGTATCTAGTGACATACCTTTTTAAGAAATTCCACACTGGCGGATATGGCTTTGAGATATCTATGTGGCACCTCCATATCCATATCCCGTCAGTTCTGTGCTCTATCAATGGTGCTGGCTGTGGGTCATGGATAAATACATAATCAGAATCAAGATTCATCGAAGAAGCGTTTTCTTCATTGTGATTCTTGTATACTTTTTCTGCTTCCTGGCTAATCTCGTAATGCACGCCCTGCAAAGCATTATGAAAATTCTTTGTGACATTGAAAAAACTTTCATCACCTTTTATCACCTGCCACCTCGAATCTATGCCGAGATTTTTGAGTATCGGAACCATCCAGCCAAGAATCTCAGCGACACCACCACCTTTTGAGGTGGAGTTCACATGCAGTACTCTTGCTCCATCGAGCTTGTCTGCAAGCCTTCGAAGCTGATCTATTACGTTTGCTCCAACGATTGGTTCGTAGTCATCTATTGTTTTGTTGTGATTATTGTGATACATAAGAGTCGGCTATATTTATCAATTCTTTTCGAATATCTTCAAGACTGAGCACATAAGGATCCATCTGTTGTATCCTTTGTGCAAGCTCTGGGAGTCCGAGACTATCTTCTATCCAGTATGAGAAGTCATCACTTTTTTTCTCAAGTCGAAGTCGTGCTTCAAAGATATGATAATAAATAGAACTGAGTGGAATCTTCTTCAGGCACTCCCTAAATTCAACAAGATTTCCTGCTTTAATATCAGTAAGTGTTTCAAGTGTTATTGACTGGTCAAAATAGAACTCATTGCCTCTGGCAACTTTTCCACAGGTTAATCCGTTACAGGTGTGTTCTTCCATGATTTGTATCATCGTCTTTCTAAGGTCTTCAATGTTTGTATACTCGAACGGATCGAGTTCCGAGAGTTTTTCAGCTAATATATCATCTCCAAGCTTATGTGATAACCATTCTGAGAAATCATTATTATAGTCTGGATGAACAAAATGATACTTTAAAAAAGACTGGTGCATGTGCATGAATATGGAATTGGGGGGCACCTTTTTTATACCTTCCAACAGATCATGAAGGTCTGTTGCTTTTCGATTGGTGAGCTCTATTAACTGCACACAATCCCAGAACATGAACTGAGAAGATTTATCATTACCCATACATGCTCTTTTATAGATGCATCTGTTTAAAAAGGTTGTGAACTGGATGCTGTGTGGCACGATTGATCTATTTTCTCACCAGCACATGCACTTTTTTCTCAATATGTCTCCTGGAAGACAGTACTATTATGCTATTATTCATGCTTCATGTGGATTCTTTTCGCGTGGGAAACCAATAGTAGAAGCAAGTATATAGGACAGCATCATCACCAGCAGCACGTTTGTAAATAACTGGAGTACATCTTTTTTAACAGTGTACACTACTATGGTCGACGCCATGATAATCAAAAGTATTCCAGCAACCCGAATATCCTTTATCTTGGGGTATGTGAACCTGCTAACCATCAATAGAGAGAGAATGGTCAAAAGAATCATCAATAGATAGGGGAATAGTTCGGTTTCTCCTCTCTGAATTAAAAAAAGCATTACAATGAGTCCTGCTGCTGTTATCGGAGCTCCCTGAAAATTATCTGATGTTGAAATATTGAATCTTGCTAATCGAAGCAATCCACATGATAAAAACAATATTGAAAATACAGAAGCAATAATTCCAACCACGGGCTCTAACAATAAATAGGATGCAACTGCCGGAACCATGCCAAAAGATATGGCATCTGATAGTGAGTCAAGGTTCTTCCCAAGTGGACCCATGGAAGATCGTCTCGATACAGCACCATCAACACCATCAGCAATAGAAGCAAGGATAATAAGAATCACTGCAAAATCGAAGTTATTGTTTATTAAGAATATCATTGCCAAAAAACCCATAGAAGCATTGACAAGTGTTATCAGGTCTGCCTTACTGATAGAATATAATATGTGCTCTAACTCAGTCAATATTCAACAACTCTTGCAATTATTGTTTCGCCACACCGAACTTTATCACCATCTGATACCAATATATCACATCCGTGAGGGACAGTAACATCCACCCTTGAACCATATCGAATCATCCCGATACGTTCTCCTTTTACAATTCTGCTGTCTTTTGTTATATACGTGACGATACGACGGGCAAAAACACCAGCGATTTGAGTGATTAATACATCACCATAAACGCTTTCAAGTACTATATGGTTTCGCTCATTATTTTCTGATTCTTTTTCAAATGCCGGGACATAACTGCCAGATTCATGTTTAATACATTTCACTATTCCACCAATGGGAGCACGATTAACATGTACATCATGAAGATTCATAAAAATCGAGACCCTGTGTCCAGTACAGGACATTATTATCCCATCCGCAGGAGAGAGTAGGTCACAGTCATCACTAACAGTCTGCCTTTCAGGATCCCTGAAAAAGAAAAATGAAAAAAGAGTAAATACGGTAAAAAGCAGAAACAGTGTCAGTGCTAACACGCCATGATAGACCAGGTAAAGAATACCTGAAACAAAGCTGATAATAACCAGTGTGGACAATATTTGTGCACAGCCTTTTGCAATCATAGATCAGCCCCCGATATATCGTTTGATGCTGCTTTTAACCATGTTAAAAATACCATCAATCATGTCTAATAGTTCAGGCAATATATTTAATACCACGTAAGCAATCACAAAAAGTGCAATGGTTGAGCCAATTTTGGCTATCACATGGTGTGCAAGATAGAAGCTGTAATCCGGACTGCCAAACCATGCGAAACCATAGGCTATAATAACAAACACGTTTCGCAGCAGATTCAACAGGTATATGGCAGGTACAGATGCAAGAAAAGCAAGGATTGCACGTTTGAATGACGCATCAATACATGCAAGAGTGACTCCTGCAAAGAGGGCAATGCTTTCGATGGCAGTACATGCGAGGATAATCTCTACCCCATTGTTATTCAGGTTCAGAACATTCCAGCTCGAACGAATCGGAAAAAAACCTGTCAAATTGAGCAGCCATTCTGTTTGACCTGTCACACTCGCAATAAGCCAGTAATTGAGGGATGGAATCTCTGCAAACATAAAATAAATCATGCCGCCTATGGCAGTGGCGTTTGTGGCACGAAAAACCTGTTTTAATTGAGAGTTCGGTGCACTGGTGCTGTGCAGCAGCAAATAGATGCCAAGAAACACGCACAATACCGCTGCTACAATCGTTGCCACGCTATTAAAATAATCACCGATTGCGAGATAATGAAATGGCTTGGAAAACCAGTGAACAGAGAATAGTATCCAGCCTGCACCACCAATGAAAGACTTATAGCGTTTTTTGGACGGAAGAATGGCAGCAAGGATCAGCATGCCAAGAGAAAGCCATAAGATATAATTAAAAACCATTGTATAAACAGGAATGCTTAACAACATTATGATATAAAAAATGTCACTGTTCCTTACTTTGAAGTCAAGTTTTAATCAGGTCAGCGTGATATGATTCTAAAATAGTGGACACAGTTAAACTTTTCGTTTTTTCAATAAACTCCATAACGGTAGTAACAAACTCACCATGACTCCATGTTAGTGGACTAACTGACAGTGGTTTGACAGTATAAGGATCTAACTGCTCAGCGAGTATTCCGGAAGGCATGGCGTGTTTTACCACCCATTCAATAGTGGGGATTGCAAGCTTCAACCCTTTTAAGGTGTGTGCATGCGCGATGTAATACTGTGCAAGCCACAGGGTGCAAATAAACCATGGGTTGCCTGGCACATTCTTAATATCTTCACTCACACGGTGATAATAATCATTTTCATAGCGAGCAACACCGCCAATGTTAGTTTTAACCAGCAACGTGTCCTCGATAGCTTTCATCGTGTTTACCACGCGTGGATCATCTGCCTCATACATCCCAAACTTGAAAATGCCGTACAAGCTTGCATCAATCGTAGTATCTATATCAAATCCACCATCTTTCGGAACAATCATCCGAACGAATCGGTTCAGCTCTTTACTATACAAATACTTGCTCATGGCTGACTTAATCTCATTAGCAGCTATAGTATATCTCTTATGGGCATCAGTATCCATAAATAACTCAGCAAAACGAGAAGCAGCCAGTAAACCAGCATACACTGTTGATGTAGTGAATGCATTAATACCTCTTCGCTCCTCCCACAAATCATACGACTGGTCCGGAAGACCTGTTGGTGTGTGTCGATAGTTGACCATAAAATCGGCAGCACTGGTAATTAATGGGGTGTACAGGGAACGGATAAAATCAATATTGCGAAAACGCTCAAAGTGCTTCCAGAGTGCCCACAGCACAAGACCAGTTTCATCTTCCTGTATCGGTAGAACCTTTTTGCCATCAGAAAGCCATGGATGCCATGAGCTTCCGATAGATCCGTCCGGATTGTACTTGTGAAACAAAAAGCCAATATTCATCACCACATCCGAGCAAAACGTAAAAAAACGCTCTGCAATATCAGGATTATTCGACAAGCCAAGTGCATAAGCTACAAGGGCACCATCTCTTGGCCACATATAACTGTAGGTGTCCCGCCCAAAGTGTAAAATGTCAGTATCGTTTGCAGCGATAATAGCGCCATGATTATCAATCTGCGTTCTTAAGATGAGTAAACTTTTCTTAAACAATTCAACAACCGGCGCCGGCAAGCCCACAAAATTAAAATCAGTCTTATTTACCCACATCCTCCAGTAGTTCTCAGTACGAGAGATAAAATAGTTTGGGCTTCTCCTGAGTAAATCCTTGTGCGTTGCCCTGACACCATTATAATGTTTACCGACTATAATAACATAATACAGCAGAGCCTTACCTGAAGCTTCAAGCTCAATATTTGCACCAACCGTGGAATCAACAGAGCCCTGTGCGATTGGATTCCCACCCAAAACACCATTTTCAGCATCCTTCCATGTACCTTCGAAGTCGCCAAACTGCTTGTAGCCTGTAGCGAACTGGTCAATACCTTTTCCCCCCTTCCTATGAACACTGATAAGAAAATACCGCTTTCCCTTGTAGTGAACGATGCTATTGGTAGCAGGATCGTAGCTTGCAGTATCTCCAAGAGCGTTTTCCATAATTCGAAAATCGTGGTGAAAAAACAACCTGACATCCCGTTTCTTATCAAATAAATTTATTACATTGATGCGGCGGATAAACACGTTCCTCCCAATATCAACAGCATCGTTACATGCAAGTTCGATTCCGAGCTTGTGATTAACTACATGCACGTCAGTAACCAGTGTCTCAGGAAGATATTTCAAACTCTTTTCCCATGCATCGCCCATCCATGAAAACTCACCGTCTGCCCACACACCAAACCTGAAAGGAAAACCAACGCTATGATTCTCCATACCAACATAAGGATAATAAATATCACGAATCTGGTAATTGTTATCAAAATTCACCAGAAGGTTGCCATTGCCAACCGGAATATCACGCGGCATAGAAGGAATGATGAACAACAACAATATATAACTTCTTCTACCCGGGTTAGAGCAATGTATAAATAATATCTGTTAGGAGTAAACAATGATGCCGTCTGACATTAAGCTTCCCAAAAATCCAAAATCATGCTTCCTGAATTTAGCTTACACTTC
>RXIJ01000061.1 GCA_004212095.1 Methanosarcinales archaeon
TGAGCTTTGCAGTACGTATAAATTATATAATATAATCACGTATTAGTTATGATTGGTTTTATGTTAAGGAGAGTTTGTTAGATGAATGGAGACCGTGATATTTTGATAAAACGACTTGAAAGACAACTTGACGATAAGGATAAGCAATTAAAAGAAGTACAAACATCACTTGACCGTTTCCTGATAGAGAGAAAAAAAGAAACAGCGATGTTGGACGAACTTAATAGGTGTTTCACTGCTCTTGAGAAGAAGGTAGCAGAAATAAATAGCAGCTATGACGGATTAATGAGAGAACTCCTTGATCAAAAGTCAATGATCCAGGCTATCAGCAAAAAACCAGCTGTGCAGGAACAGCCCAGTATAGAAATACAGAACAAAGAAAAGGATAATGACGATGATGACATAATCATCGCTTCCGATGTGCCAGTGCCGGACAGCAAAAAACCAACCAAAGCAAACGAAGTCGGTGACATAATCGAAATATGAAGTATACCAGTTGGGGTTATCGGTGCATATAACACAGATAGAGTTTGAAAACTTTAAATCCTTTGGAAAAAAAATTAAAATACCCTTTTTTGATGGTTTTACCACGATATCAGGTCCCAATGGAAGTGGCAAGTCCAACATTATAGATGGCATTCTCTTCTGTCTCGGGCTTTCTGGCTCACGCGCTATACGTGCAGAAAAACTAACCGACCTTATATACAATGGCGGGGGCAAACGACCCAATTATGCACAGGTGACAATACAAATCGATAATACCGAAAGTGTGTTTTCCAACAACAAAGATGTTATTGCAATCACCCGCAAGGTCAAACAAACAGAGTCAGGCTACTACAGCTACTATTATATTGATGGCAAAACGGTAACACTCAATGAGATACATGAACAGCTGAGCAAGGCAAAGGTCACACCAGAAGGCTACAATGTAGTCATGCAGGGCGATGTTACTCGTATCATTCAGGTAACACCATTTGAGCGGAGAAAAATTATCGATGAGATTGCAGGAGTGAGTGAATTCGATAACAAAAAGGAACGCTCCTTAAATGAACTTGAAATCGTGCGTGAGCGCATCGAGCGCGTGGATATTATCATAGAAGAGGTAAAAGTACAACTACAGCGATTAACAGAGGAAAGAAACCAGGCTATTAAATATAAATCCCTTCGAGAAGAAAAAAGACGATACGAGGGGTTCGTAATACTTGCAAAGTTGAACGATGCAAAAAAGGAACTTGACTCGATCGATAGAGAACTGAAGGAAAAAGAGATCGGGCAGGAGAAAATCCAGGTGGACTATGAGCATCAGAAAAACACACTCAGTGCTCTTAAACTGGAGTTAGACGAGTTAAACGAACAGATCATGCAAAAGGGAGAGGCAGAGCAGATACAGGTAAAAAAAGAGATCGAAGAGATCAAAGGACAGCACGATCTTGCAACAAACACCATTGAACTCTTGAATAATGAAATAACAGCCACTGAAAAAACGAAACGCAGAGCCCTGCTCGAAATAAATAGAGATCAGGAGATCGGACAGGGGTTGGATGAGAAAGTGGCAGAAGAACAGCTTCGAGAGAGTACTCTGCAAACAGAACTGGATGAAAAAAAAACACAGATGCAGCAACTAAGAAGCAGGATTACTGAAGTTGATGTTGAATATGCTGACACACAGAAAACGCTCACTGATTTGAAAAATAGACTCGAAGAGTGCAGAAGTGAAAAAAATGAGTTGATGCGACACGAGGATAGACTCCTGGATGCCACCAGACGCAGGAGTTCTGATGTTAGAGAGATCGAAATTGAAATAATTGATTCACAGGAAAAAATAAATAGCAAAGAAAGTGACCTGCAAAAGGCAGCAAAAGAAATAGCAAACCTTGTCCTTACTGTAAAGCAGCTATTTCATGACCACGAGGATCTTGAAAAGAATAGAATAGGTATTAAAGCAGCAGCAGGGGATGTAGAAAGGGAGCTTATCAACAACCAGCGAGAGTATATGCGTCTCGAAGCAAAGATCAAAGCAGAGCGCGAACTTGGAGGTTACAGCAGTGCAGTTGAAAGCATACTCAAATCAGCAAGAAACCATGAACTGGAGGGCATATATGGAACCATCGCAGAACTTGGAACAACAGATAAAAATTACTCTACAGCACTTGAAATTGCAGCAGGGGGTCGTATACAGGCAATGGTTGCGGCAACTGATGAAGATGCATCTTGTGCCATTGCTTATTTAAAACAGAGACACCGAGGGCGCGCAACATTTCTCCCCCTGAGTAAATTAAAGCCATCAAGATCTCTTGAAGCACCCGATCATGCTGGCGTTATCGACTATGCAATAAACCTTATGGACTACGAACAGAAGTTTGATCCAGCCTTCTGGTATGTATTCAGAGACACACTAATCGTTGGAACACTAAGTGACGCACGAAAACTTATTGGGCGCTATCGCATGGTCACACTCGAAGGTGAAATGATTGAGCGCGGCGGGGCTATGACTGGCGGAAGCATACGATCAAGACATTCGTTTGCGGGTGGTGAAACTGAAAAACTCAGTGGATTAGCACAGAAAACAACGGAACTTGAATCTCGTAGAAACGGCATCTTAAATAAAATTGACAGCATAGAATCCCATATTCACACTCTTCTAAAAGAGATTGCTGAATCCGAAAAACAATTATCAAAGAGACAACTGGAACTGGAAGACATTAAAGGACGGGGGGAACAGCTTACAACACTAATTAATAAGCGAAGAGATGAACTTCAACAGATAAATGGTGAGCGAAAGACGCTTAAAAGAGAGATGGAAGAGGTGGAAGAAAAAAAAACAGCTAAGAATCTCCAGATGCATGAATTCGAAGAACAGATACATGTATTAGAAGAAAAAATAAAAGGCTCTCCTATTCCAAAGCTCAATGAACAAATCAATAAGTTACAGGATGAGATAAACCACCTTCAAAACAGAATTTATGATGTTAAAGAGGGGCTAAACAGCATTAATCTTGAAAGAAAATATTTAAAGGAAAAAATCGAGGAAATAACAAGAAGTACATCAGAACTTGAAACAAAAAAAATAGAACACCTTGAAAAAATCCAGCAACTGTACCACAAGATCAAACAACTTGATAGTGACTTGACAGAAAAACAGGAGCGTGAGAAACATCTGTCTGTTGAACTTAGAGAGCTGCAGAAGCGGCGAGAAGACCTGCAGGAAAGATACGACTCTGCGAAAGAAGAAACTCGAAATATTACGATAACAATCCAGCAATTCGGCAGCCAGATGCTTGCCTTAAACGCTACCATGGAAGCAGTTAGTGAACAAATCACACAATTGCAAACAGAACTGAGCCAAAGAAACCTGGATGAAAACGAAGAAGTTCCAACAACCGAGAAAGTTTATTCCAGGATTAAAAGCATCGAGAGAGCAATGGAACGACTTGAACCGGTTAACATGAGAGCTATTAGTGAATACGATGAAGTGGAAAACAGGGAAGGAGACTTACGATCAAGACGCGATATACTCTTTAATGAGCGACAGGAACTGCTCCAGCGCATCACATACTATGAGAAGATGAAAAAAGATGCATTTATGGAGGCATACACCAGCATAAACAAACACTTCAAGGAAATATTTGCAGAGCTGTCCAGTGGCACAGGAGAGATAATACTTGAAAACCCGGAGGATCCTTTTACCGGTGGACTGACTATCAAAGCGCGGCCTTCGGACAAGACCGAACAGAGGCTGGAAGCAATGTCAGGTGGTGAAAAAAGTCTCACAGCACTTGCACTCATCTTTGCAATACAAATGTACAGACCAGCACCATTCTATGCCTTCGATGAGATAGATATGTTTCTTGATGGTTTCAATGCAGAACGAGTAGCAAGGCGCATAAAAAAATCCTCCAAAGAGGCCCAGTTTATCGTGGTGTCCTTGAGAAAACCAGTGATAGAAGCTGCACAGCGAACAGTCGGTGTGACCATGCAGGAAAACAACATCAGCATGGTAACAGGAGTTAAAATACAATGACGATTGCAGTAATCGCAATACAGGGAAACGTGGAAGAACACATCCATGCCATCAAGCAAGCTATGCAGAAACAAAAACTTGATGAAGAAATAGTGCCGGTAAAACATAAAGGAACCATACCTTATTGTAACGGTATTGTACTTCCTGGTGGTGAAAGTACCACGCTCTGCCGCCTGATGAAACGCGAAGGAATTGATATTGAGATTATTGATGCTGCAAAACAAAACAAGCCGATACTTGCAACCTGTGCCGGACTTATCAGCTTAGCCAAATCCGGTGGAAAACAGGCACGAAAAACAAAGCAGCATCTACTCGGAATAATGGATATCGAAGTTGATAGAAACAGCTTTGGTAGGCAGGGTGATTCTTTTGAAGTGCCAATTCACATAAGTTTTCTTGATACGCCTTACAATGCAGTGTTTATTAGAGCACCAAAAATAGTTAGAGTAGGAAAAAATGTAGAGGTCATAGCAAGATTTGGAGAGGATATTGTTGGTGCAAAACAGCAAAACATAATCGGATTAGCCTTTCACCCTGAACTTACAGATGACCTTAGAATTCACCAGTACTATCTGCAACTGGTACAGGAGAATACAAGCTGAGAGATTATAATGAGCAGATTCTCAGGGTGTAAGACGTTTCCTGTCTCGAGGGAACAAAACAGTATCTCTGATATTATTTAATTTAAGCATGGTCATGAGCAGTCGTTCTGTTCCAAGCCCCCAGCCTGAATGTGGTGGCATGCCATATTTAAAAGCATTAAGGTAGGATTCAAACCCTGCGATTTCAAGACCTTGCTCAAGGATGCGCCCGGTGAGCAGTTCAATGGAGTGAATTCGTTGTGCCCCTGATGCGAGTTCCATATCCCTGTGCATAAGATCGAACGCTTTGCATAACGATTGTTGGTTTTCACAAGGCATCGCATAGAACGGCTTTACCTTTGTAGGCCAATCAACAATAAAATAATGACTCCTGCCAGTACTTTCTGCGATTGTATCCCCAATAATGATTTCAGCAGCAGTGGTCAGATCATCACCCCATTCAATTTTTTCCCCTCCTGCCGATGCAATCTCGAGAGCCTCGTCATACTTCAATCGTTTGAAAGGAAGCTCTATAACGTCTAATGAAATGTTTAATGTGCTGAGTGCATCTTCTGCTCTGATCGTTAACTCTTGATATGTGTGTGCAATTAGCTGTTCAAGGATGTTCATCACATCATTATGATCTGCAAAACTTGCTTCGATGTCAATTGAGGTGGCTTCGTTTAGATGCTTACGGGTGTCATGTTCTTCTGCACGGAATATTGGTCCTATTTCAAATACCCTGTCAAAACCAGCAGACATTAGAATTTGCTTGAAGAGCTGCGGGCTTTGATTTAAAAAAGCTTCTCTCTCGAAGTAAGAAATAGGGAATAATGCTGTACCGCCCTCGGTTGCCACACCTACTATCTTTGGGGTTGTAATCTCAATAAAGTCATTGTTTGATAAAAAACTCCTTACTGCTTGCATTAGATGGTGGCGAATCTTAAATACTGCCAGAACCTGCGGCCTTCGCAAATCCATAAACCGTGCGTCGAGCCTAGTGTCAAGGTCAGCATCGACTTTCCCGGTGGTGTCCATTGGAAGCGGCGATGAAGCTTTGTTTAGCAGATGAATCGTGTCTGGTATGATTTCATATCCGCGAGGTGCTTTTTTTTCTGGTTTTACTTTTCCTGCAACAGTTATTATAGATTCACGGCTGAGATTTTTTGCAGTATTCATAAGTTCTGCAGAACTATTCCTTTTTACCAGTGTTACCTGAGTGATTCCTTCGCGATCTCGAAGCAGCACAAACATGATTCCACCGAGATCGCGAAGCTCGTGCACCCATCCGGTAAGGGTAACAACACAGTCTTCCCCTATTTTAGGTGTGAGTTGATTAGTATAATGAGTTCTTCTAAAAAGGCTCTGGTTTAAGTCGTTTTTCATGGTTGATTCCAGAATGAAGGCTCAATTATATATAACATTTTTTATTGCGAATGTTGCAGAGCCGCATCAAGCAGAGGAACTCCCGGCAAATAGTTTATCCAATTTTTGAAAATCATCAACCTTACTGCGCACTCCAAATTCAATTAACAACCTGTTAAAATTTAAACTACTTGAAATTGTTAAATAAACTGGTTAGTGAAATAGCTTTCCTTACTGCAGATAAACACAAAGGTAGCCCTCCCCCTCTCTGCAGTTAAATTCCCTGGTCTTGATCTAATGTCTTTCGGTGCTTAAGGATGTTGACCACGCTGTATTCTGGCAATTATAAATCTGTGTCTTAAAACTTCAACAAAAATCATACAATTCAGGTAAATCATTATTTATGAGCTTTCTAACAACACATCTTCCCATGACAAAAGCAAAGAACCCCTAACAGAACAGATAACCATCAAATTAGAAACACGAAATTCACAGGGTAATTTGACAGCCTCCAAGTTGAAGCCGTCAAATTTTCGTAAATTTTCGTTAGTTTTTTATAGTATGGCTTGTATATGACTGTGCTCACAACTTAAATTGTGGTGTTGAAATATGGACAGAAGGGATCGTTTTATTTGTTAATATTAGTTTTTTGGATACCACTCTCAGAGATGGTGAACAGACGCCTGGCGTATCACTGGTAGCAGAAGAAAAGCTTCTAATAGCTCAAAAGCTCGACGATATTGGCGTTAACATTATCGAAGCAGGATCTGCTATTACCTCAAAGGTTGAGCAAGAAGCAATAAAAAGGGTTGCAAGAGCAGGACTTAATGCTGAGATTTGCAGCTACTGTCGTATCCGCAAAGAGGATATTGAGCTTGCAGCAGGCTGTGATGTGGATTCTATTCACCTTGTAGTGCCGGTATCAGATCTTCACATCGAGCGAAAGCTGAAAAAAACCCGTGATATGGTGCTTTCCGAATCGGTTGAGATGGTAGAGTTTGCAAAGCAGCATGGGCTGATCGTTGAACTCAGCGGAGAGGATGCCTCACGCGCAGATATTAATTACCTGACCACTCTTTATAAAGCGGGACTTGATGCTGGTGCTGATAGATTGTGTTTCTGTGATACAGTTGGGGTGCTTCTGCCTGAGAGAACATACGAGGTATTTACAGGGTTTTCAAAGCTTAAACTGCCAGTAAGCATTCACTGTCATAATGACTTTGGGCTTGCAACCTCTAACACGATAGCAGCACTCAGGGCAGGTGCACCGGAGGCACACGTGACTGTAAACGGTCTTGGAGAACGTGCAGGAAATACACCTCTTGAAGAACTGGTTGTTGTACTTGAATCGCTGTATAACTATAAAACTAAGATCGAATGCAGTAAGCTGTATTCTATATCAAGAATTGTTAGCAGACTTACCAATATCAATGTGTCCAACAACAAAGCGATTGTTGGTGACAGTGCCTTCACTCACGAGTCTGGCATTCATGTACACGGCTTAATGGCCGATTCTTCAACTTACGAGCCCATCATGCCTGAGATGGTGGGACGAAAAAGACGCATCGTGTTTGGAAAACATACAGGCAGAGCTTCTATTATAATGTCTCTTCGTGAGCTTGGACTTGAGACAACAAAAGAACAGCTTGATGAGGTATTACGCCGTGTGAAAGAACTTGGTGATGCTGGTAAGCGGGTGACTGACGCTGACATGCAGAGCATTGCCGAGACCGTTCTTGGCATTTACCAGGAAGCAGCAGTGAAGATGGAGGAGTTTACAGTTGTTTCAGGGAATAAAGTAACACCTACAGCATCTCTCAAACTTCGGGTTGGTGATGAGGAAATCCTTGAGGCTGCGACAGGTCTTGGTCCTGTTGATGCTGCCATCAATGCACTTAGAAAAGCAATCTCTGGCATTGCTGACATACAGCTTGAAGAATATCATGTGGATGCTATAACAGGTGGTACTGATGCTCTTGTCGAGGTATGGGTAAAACTTGGTAAGGACGATAAAATAATAACAGCAAGAGGTGCACGAGCAGATATTATACTGGCATCAGTTGAAGCTGTGATTGAAGGCATTAATAGATTGATTCAAAAAGGAGAGAAATATCGTGACAAATAATATCACAGGTGCAAAAGCACTGATAGAATCGCTTAAAAAAGAAAATGTTGAAGTTATATTTGGATATCCCGGAGGAGCGATGCTGCCAATATACGATGAGCTGTTTGATGCAGACATCAGGCACATACTGGTACGACATGAGCAGGCAGCAGCCCATGCAGCAGATGGGTATGCTCGTGCGACAGGCAAAACAGGTGTATGTTTTGCAACTTCAGGACCAGGCGGAACTAACCTTGTAACAGGTATTGCTACAGCATACATGGATTCAGTGCCAATCGTTGCTGTCACCGGGCAGGTGCCGCGCTCACTGTTAGGGGTTGATGCGTTCCAGGAAGCAGACATTACAGGCATCACCATGCCAATTACCAAGCACAATTATCTTATAAAAAAAGCAGAGGACATTCCACGGGTCGTTAAAGAGGCTTTTTACATAGCTTCGACCGGAAGACCGGGGCCGGTGTTAATTGATATTCCAAAGGATGTTACAACTGATCTGCTTGATTTTAATTATCCAAAAGAAGTTAATTTGAGAAGCTACAAGCCAATTGTAGCAGTGAACATCGAACAATTGAAGCAGGCAGCATCACTAATTACAGCATCAGAAAAACCAGTGATTTATGCAGGTGGTGGAATTATTATTTCTCATGCGGCAGAGGAGTTACTACGGTTTGCAGAGTTGATTAAAGCACCAGTGACTGCTACGCTGATGGGTAAAGGTGCATTTCCGGACGCACACCCACTTTCTGTTGGTATGCCAGGAATGCATGGTACAAAGTATGCCAACTATGCAATACAGGAATCTGATCTGATCATTGCTGTTGGTGCACGGTTCGATGACCGGGTAACAGGCAAACTTGAGTCGTTTGCGCCATCGGCAAAGATTATCCATATCGACATTGATCCGGCAGAGATTAAAAAGAATGTTCGAGTCGATGTGCCGGTGGTTGGCGATGCAAAAACAGTCCTTACAAAGCTCACTTCTTTAATAAAACAGCATCAGCCAAAAACCAGCGAGTGGCTTAAGCGGGTAAATAAATGGAAAAAAGATTTCCCACTGCACTATAAAAAAAATGACATGATAAAACCGCAATACGTGGTAGAGTGCATCTATGAGCTGTATCCTGATGCAGTCATTGTTACCGAAGTTGGACAGAATCAAATGTGGGCTGAGCAGTATTTCACGTATGCAAAACCACGTACCTTTATATCCTCAGGTGGACTTGGGACCATGGGATACGGTTTTCCTGCTGCTATTGGAGCAAAAATCGGACGACCGGATGCAACTGTAATAGATATAGCAGGGGACGGCTCATTTCAAATGAACAGCCAGGAAATTGCAACAGCAGTGCAAAGTGAGATACCTGTTGTAGTTGCCATTTTAAATAACGGCTATCTTGGCATGGTACATCAATGGCAGGAACTCTTCTTTGAAGAAAGATATTCGTCTACGGTGATTGAAGAGAGCGTGGACTTTGTCAAACTGGCAGAGGCTTATAACGCTGTCGGACTGCGTGCAGTCAAGCCTGAAGAAGTGAAACCAATATTAAAAGAAGCAGTGGAGTCTGGTAAGCCAACTATTATTGATTTTATTATAGATAAAACCGAAAATGTTTTCCCGATGGTACCGGCAGGTGCTGCAATAAATGAAATAATTGATCCGGAGTGAAAAAATAATGAGACATACGATAGCTGCCCTTGTAGAAAACAGGCCGGGTGTGTTAACAAAAGTGTCGGGGCTGTTCAGCAGGCGTCGGTTCAATATTGAAAGCCTTGCTGTAGGAGTAACCGAGAGACCTGATATTTCCCGCATAACGATTGTTGTAGCAGGCGACAGTACTGTACTTGAACAGGTGCTAAAACAATTGAACAAGCTTATTGATATTATACATGTGACAGAGCTGTCCTCAAAGAATTCAGTCTCAAGAGAACTGGCACTGATTAAGGTAGCGGTAGATTCCGGAACACGCTCAGAGGTCATGCAAATTGTTGACGTGTTTAGGGCAAAGATCATAGATGTTACAACAGATTCGCTTATTGTTGAGGTAACAGGTGATCGAAGCAAGGTTGCAGCAATGGAACAATTGCTCTCACGGTTTGGCATCAAAGAACTGGTTCGAACAGGCGATATTGCACTTCACAGAGGAAGCGTAACTGCTGAAGCTATTATTGCTCAGCAAAGCGATCTGTGATGCTGCCTGCCGTGCAGGTGGTACGGTCTTGTGCTACGCCTTGGCTTAGTGTGATAAAGGAGTTACGGTTACATTCAAATAATTGGGACCAAGGCGTTTACTTATGAAAACTAAAGTAAAGCAGAACAATTCGATTGATTTTTGCTAATCATCGAAAAGTAAGAGTGGCCGACATAGATATTCCGGATTGGTTACAAGAGAGCAAGATATGGCATATTTAAACATCAAGGGCGCTCTTAAATGAAGGAGTCTTGCCCAATGTACAGCACACAACAGCAGCTATACGATTCCGACTGGACAAGCTGGCATGTGGCCAACTTCGCTATACCTGTTGTATTTCTCAAAACTGGCACTGTCGATTTTTTTCCAGTGAAATCGCCACGCTCTTAGATTATCGTTCTCAGCGGTGATAAATCACTTTCACGATGGAGCGCCTATTCTTTGCTCCCTTCATCAATCACTATATTTAACAGAGCAGCAGCAACTTCTAAGGAAGTATAGTCTTCCTGAACAAGTTTTTCAACCAGATTACTACATTTTCCAAGGTGCCCGGCATCAATAACTCCCTTAACTTTCTCTAAAAGCAGGTTTGTCCTGATCTCTTCGACATCATTTACCGAAGGAACTTTTTTGGCTATAATTTTAGTTTTTGTGAATCGTTGTATCTCTCTTATTCTATGTGCTTCCTTGCCGGTAACAAAGGTAAATGCATGCCCAGCTTTTCCTACCCTTGCCGTTCTTCCGATTCTATGTACATAATATTCATCATCGGCAGGTATGTCATAGTTAAATACAGCCTCTATATCTCCTACATCGATTCCACGGGCTGCCACATCAGTTGCCACTAAAATTTCAATCTCCCTCTTTCTGAATTTAGACATAACGCGGTCCCTCTGCTTCTGCTGCATATCCCCGTGCAGCCCATCAGCCAGATATCCTCTCACCTTCAAGCTTTCAACCAGTTCATCCACACGTCTTTTTGTATTACAAAAGACGAGTGACAATTTCAGATTGTAAAGATCGATTAAACGAGACAGAACCTCTGTTTTTGCTTGCTGTTTGACTTCAACAAAAAATTGTTCGACATTGGAAACGGTCATCTCCTTGTGTACTAATTTTATCAGTTGTGGGTTACTCTGATACCGTTTCGTTAATTTTAAAATGCTCTTTGGCATGGTTGCAGAAAAGAGAATGGTCTGTCTTTGCTCCGGGATATTCTTCACGATAGTTTCGATGTCGTCTCTAAATCCCATGTCAAGCATCTCATCTGCTTCATCCAGTATGATTATCTTCACATCCCCCATCTTCAAAGTGCGGCGGTCTAAATGATCCATGACGCGACCGGGAGTGCCAATAATAATCTGTACGCCCTCTTTTAATGCTTTAATCTGGCGTCCTATAGGCTGTCCGCCATAAACCGGTAAAATCCTGATGCGTTTTTTATACCTTGAAAGATTTTTCAGTTCTTCCGATACCTGTATTGCCAGTTCTCTTGTGGGGCATAAAATCACAGCCTGTAATTTCTTATTTTTTGGGTCTATCCTTTCTAAAGTTGCAATTCCGAAAGCTGCCGTTTTGCCGGTACCTGTTTGTGCTTGTCCAATCACATCTTTTCCATCCAATAGATATGGAATGGATTGATTTTGAATGGCGGTCGGCTCTTCAAAACCCATGTCTGCGATTGCCCGATACATTTCTTTTGATAAATGTAAATCTTCAAATCCTTGACTTTCCATGTATAATCTCCTTTGCTCTTATTTGTTTGTTACCTTACTTAATATCTGGTACAATAGAATTTTTCTGGCTCTGATATTTTTTGATATTTTCTGGTGGTGAGTAGTTATGATTAATTGTTTCTTCTTTTTTGTAGCCACATTCGAATAATCTGTCTTCCCATACTATTAACATCACTAATCAATTTAACCTTTGTACTGGCACCCTGCCTCCATCTTACAGGAAACTCCTTTACGCGATACTCTCTCTTTTGTGCCAGTACTAATAATTCCGTATCCCAGAACCAACCTTCATCCTCAATGTCATCGATTAGTTTAAAGAGCGATACCCTCTTAAATGATTTAAAACCACATTGATGGTCATATAACCTGGATTTTAGTAGAAGACGGATGAGGGCATTAAAACATGCGCTTGCAATGCTTCGTTTTGTTGTTCGTTTAACATTGCTCTCTGGTAACATTCGTGATCCGGTAGCAATATCAAAGTCCTCCACAGATACAGCATCAATTAGTTCTTTTAAATGACTCATGTCTGTTGAAAGGTCAACATCAATATATGCCATTACATTGCCGGTTGATTTCTTAAAAGCACGCTTGAGCGATCCACCGCGCCCCATGCGATCGCCAGAGTGAAGGTGCTCTACAAAGCTATATTTTTTCGCAAGTGCTTCTGCAATCTTATCAGTTCCATCAGTGCTCCCGTCCTCTGCAAGTATTATTTCAAAGGAATCCGTGATGTTTTTTAAGGCGTCGATTGTCTTATTAACAGTATCCTCAAGCTTCTCTGCTTCATTGTATGCTGGAAGCACAAGGGTTACTGCTAACATATTTGAATCATATTTCTTCATATGTCAGATAACATGCGGGATCATCTGCCCAGACGTTCCCATAGATGGCCTCTGCTCTCACGCGAAAGTTTCCGTTGCAGACATCGAACCATTTGCATCCTGCACATCTATCAGCGTTTGCTTGTATCAAAGACTTCCTATTTTTAAGACCTGCCATCAGTTCATTGCTCGTATCCACCCATATCTCGCTAAATTTTCTCTCTGTCACATTACCAAGTGAATGGTGCCGCCAGAACTGGTCAGGATATACAGAGCCATCCCATGACACACAGCCAATACCAATACCTGATGAATTTCCCTCATTCATTTTGAGAAGTTCATACACTTCCTGAGCACGTTTTTTATCTTCCTTGAGAAGTCTTTGATAAATGTAGGGACCATCACAGTGGTTGTCAACAGTTAACACTTCCATGGGAAAACCCCTCTCATGCAGTTCCTTTGTTTTATCCATGATAAGATCAACCACCCTGCGACTTTCTTCATGTGTCAGGTCCTCTTTGATTAGTTTTGAACCCCTGCCTGCATACACAAGATGGTAAAAGCAAACTCTTGGAATGTTCTCTTCTTCAAGAAGGTGAAAAATGGCTGGAATGTCTGCTACATTCTTCTTATTAATGGTAAAACGCAAGCCTACCTTGATGTTCTCTCTTTTGCAGTTACGCATACCCTCCAGTGCGGCATCAAATGAACCTTTAACACCTCTGAATCGATCATTTGTTTCCTGCATGCCATCCAGTGATACACCCACGTACGACAGCCCAATTTCTTTCAAACGCTTTGCCATCTCTCTGTCTATTAGTGTGCCGTTCGTCGAGATTACTGCTCGCATACCTTTTGATATCGCGTAGGATGCAAGTTCAAAAAGGTCTTTACGCAATAAGGGTTCCCCGCCTGAGAACAGTATCACAGGCACATCAAAACGAGACAAGTCGTCGATTAATTCTCTTCCTTGTTCTGTTGTCAGCTCGTTTGTATACTCAATATCTCTTGATTGTGAATAACAGTGTATGCATCGAAGGTTGCAGCGCCTTGTTACATTCCAGACAACAACAGGCTTCTTGTCCTTTGAGAATTGCAAGAGGTGGGATGGTAGATTACCTGATTTGCGCCCGTATCTCAAGACATCTGACGGTTCAACGGTTCCACAGTAAAGTTTTGAAATGCCTATCATTTTTTATTCTTCACCTGTTAAGGAATTGTTCCATTCGCTCAAGTGCGATTTTTAGTTCTTCAAGTGAAGTTGCGTATGAAAATCGTATATGTCCTTCACCGCTTCTTCCAAACACACTACCTGGTACTGCTGCTACCTTCTGTTCTTTTAATAGTTGTTCTGCAAATTGTTCTGAGTTCAGTCCGGTTGTTTGTATCGAGGGAAAGGCATAGAATGCACCCCGCGGTTCAAAGCAGTCAAGCCCGATATCGTTCAGGCGTTTTACAAATATACGCCGGCGGTGGTTGTATTCTTTTTTCATTTTTTGCACTTCTTCTTCTCCTTTTTTCATAGCTTCAATAGCTCCCATCTGTGCTGTTACAGGTGCACAGAGCATCGTGTATTGGTGAATCTTTGCAAGAGCGCTTAAGAGTTCCATGGGGGCAAGTGCGTAGCCTATTCTAAGTCCGGTCATTGCATGGGATTTTGAAAAGCCATTTAAAATGATGGTGCGTTCTTGCATGCCGTTTAATTCAGCGATAGTTGTGTGATTATTGTCGTAGGTTAGTTTACTGTAGACTTCATCAGAAATTATCAGGAGGTCGTGTTCGATGATTGCGTCTGCAATTTCTTCAAGGTGTTTTCGCTCCATTATTGCACCTGTTGGATTGTTTGGGTAGCTCAGTATGATGGCTTTGGTGTCGGGTGTCACATGTTTTTTGATCTGTTCCGGGATTAATCTGAACTCGTCTTCTCGAAACGTTTCAATGGGTATTGGTTTTCCGCCTGCAAAGGATACACAGGGTTTATATGATACATACGATGGTTCCGGAACCAGTACCGACTCGCCTGGGTTGATTACGGCTCGTAGTGCAAGATCTGCCGCTTCACTGACTCCTGTTGTAATCAGAGTTTCGTCCGACTGATACGAAAGATGATAATTTCTGTAGAAATCTTCACAAATCAGTTCTCTGAGTTCGATTAAACCCTGGTTAGGTGTGTAACTGGTGTAGCCTTTTTCCAGTGAATAAATACAGGTCTCTCTGATGTGCCAGGGTGTTACAAAATCAGGTTCTCCAACACCAAGTGATATAATATCATCTCTGCCTGTTACAAGATCAAAGAATCGTCTGATTCCGGAGGGTGGAACACTTTGAACGATTTCTGATATTTTGTTACGATGCACCTAAGGTCACCTGTTAAGGAGTTATGGACAATCTTTCAGGCTTTTTTTCATCAAACAGGATTGCTCCGTTTTCCTTGTATGTTTTGAGCACAAAATGTGTTGCAGTGCCATGTATTTGTTCAAGTGGCGCAATTTTTTCCGCAACAAAAAAAGCTACTTCTTTCATACTTTTACCTCGCACGGTAAGTGAAAGGTCATAGTCGCCAGATATGAGACGAACCGAGAGCACCTCTGGGAAACCTGCAATTCGCTCGGCAACCGCATCATAGCCTCTTCGATCTTCAAGAGCCACATTAAGTTCTATTACAGCATACACATATTCTTCACCAACTGCGTCCCAGTCAACAATTGTTCGATAGCCGCGAATAATCCCACTGTTTTCAAGCTCCCATATATCTTTGATAACCTCTTCAATATCCATACCAAGCATGACAGCAAGATCATCTGGCAAAATCCCTGGATCATGCTCAAGAACTTCTAGCATCTCTTTCATTTCCCTGACGTTTTTCATCACAAACACTGCAGGTATTAATACATGTATCCTTTATAATTATTCCGAAAAGTATGAGATTACACATAGATTAATTTCTCACAAGTAAACTCTGTAATTCAAGTTAGGTAGCCCACAATAAGTAACCTACCAGATGCAGCGATTACATGTTACTCCCCTCTGGCATAATCTATAGAACCTGTACTCAACTTGAGTTCTGTCCCACAGCCAGAGTGCGATGGTGCACAGAGAGCCAACATATCAGTTACCTGAGCATTTTAAGCGGCAGCATTGCGATTAATAATAATAATATTACACCAGTTATTATAATCACCCATTGATGAGAAAAGATCTGCAAGCTGAACCCGGCAATTACAGGAAGGACTGCAAGGCCGCCATAGGTACATGTATTAAAAATACCCATGGTAAAGCCGCGCTCTACATCAAGTCTTGCAATACCGTTTACAAGTCCAAACAGGCCAAGCCCTGAGCCAACACCAAGTAATGCAA
>RXIJ01000062.1 GCA_004212095.1 Methanosarcinales archaeon
TACAATGAACTCGCGTGAAATGACTTTCTTGATGCTTTTCCGGATGAATTCAATTGGATTCGAGATCCGGAGAACATGGGGGCAAAAATACCAATACAATCCCGTTTTCTTCAGTAAACCTTGTAGTATCTTTTGCCCTATGCGAACTAAAATTATCAAGAATAATAACAATGGTCTTTCCAGGGTTTATAGACCTTATTTCACCAAAGAATTCACAAATCGATTCCTTTTTCGAGTTCTCCTTAAAGTCGATAACTGAGTTTCCGTTTAAATTCAAATAAAGAGACACCTGACGGTTCAAGATTTGTCCAAACGCATCAAACATCTTAAGAAGGATACAACGGTGTTGAAGAGGCTATATTTTATCAAGCATAGATTGTTGTAAGTGGCTTCGGATTTTGTTGGTGTCAGCAAGAACACAGGTTATATTTGGCAAGAACGATTGGACTGAAGAAGGATACGATGGCATAATACCAAAATTTGCTGGTGGCCGACCACCAAAAAGATTCTTGAAGATTGTTGCCATTAGATAACAAAAGACGTACAACTGTTAACTTCCAAGTAATTCGATGTAGAATATAGTGCAAAACAGATTCGCATAATATTAGGTGGATTTGGTAATAAATTTAAAATCCGCCATAGTGAGACAACACAAGTTCCTTTAGGATCCAGCGAGCATATTGATTATCTGTTTCATCGCCTGTTTGCCTTGATTCGGTTACTACTTCTAAGAACGAGTCGTTGTAAATAGTGTAATTATAATTTATCTGGTTCCGCCTGCGCCAGATAATTTACATAGATTTTCCTCAAACAGATAGGTACACAAAAACCTGAGCATCCTCTTAGATGCCTCGGATTTCCAATCCGAGGTTGTTGACTACACAGCAATCGAGAAATAAAGCCCGCCTACCGGCTCATAAAGTCGCTTGATTTTGGTGGCTCAAGCTTGAGTCCTTTGCGCTGCCTGATTCCCTTCACAACATCTTTTAGCATGTTTGCCGGAATCGGTTCAAAACCTGCAAACTCTGTACTCCACATGGCTCTCCCTTCGGTTGCTGAGCGAAGGTCTCCTGCAAATCCAAACAGTTCTGCAACAGGTGCCTTTGCTTCAAGGATAATAGTATCCCCTTCTGTTTGCATGTTTAGAATCATTCCGCGTCGACCCTGTATTTCTCTTGTAGCACCACCCATCTGTTCCTGCGGAACCTGGATGAATACTTTCTGATAGGGTTCAAGGAGTGTTGGGTCTGCCATGAGTGTTGCTGCCTGTATTGCCTGACGGGATGCTGGTATTACCTGTGCTGGTCCGCGGTGTACTGCGTCCTCATGAAGCTTAACATCAACAAGTTTTACTTTTACGCCTTGGCATGGCTCTCTTGAGAGTGGTCCTTCTTTCATAACTTCTTCAAAGCCTTCGAGAATCAGTTCCATCGTCTCTCTGAGGTATTGAACACCTTTTGTCATATCTATATACATATTTGATTCGAAGATGTGGGTTACACCTTTCGATTCATCCTTGGTCATGCCTTCTTTGATCAAAAGGTTTCTACGGTCTATTTCTGACATTTTCATTGAGATACTGCCAGATTTTATAAGTTCAACAACTTCAGGTTTCATTGGCTCCACTTCCACGTAGAACCTATTGTGTCGATTGGGTGATTTTCCCTCTACTGGCCCTGCTGTTCCTTGTATGGTTTCCCTGTATACAACAAGGGGTGTTGATGTGATAATTTCTACATTTTTGTCACGTTCAATTCTGTGTCCCACCACTTCGAGGTGGAGTTCACCCATTCCTGCCATGAGGTGTTCGCCTGTTTCTTCGTTAATGCTTACCTTGAGCGTTGGGTCTTCTTTTGCCACCTGTCTTAACACTTCTACGAGTTTTGGCAAATCTTTCATGTGTTTTGCTTCCACTGACACAGTGACTACTGGTTCGCTGGCATGTTTTATACCTTCAAATGGCACCATATCTTGGAGGGTAGTCGCCGTTGTTCCGACGATTGCGTTTTTGAGCCCTGAGACTGCTACGATGTTTCCTGCAGGTATTTGCTCCACTTCTATTCGATCCGGTCCCATGTATATGCCCACCTGTTGCAGGCGATCCTTTACAGCAGTTCCTGAGATGTATAGTTCGGCTCCACGGCGAAGTGTGCCGCTGAAGAGTCTTCCTGCTGAAATCTCTCCTGCGTGCGGGTCTGTCAGTATTTTTGTTACCATCAGTGCAACATCGCCAGATGGATCAACATTAATCATGGATTTGCCAATTTTGCTTTTAGGGTCTCCACGCCATATTACTTTTATTCTCTCTTTTTGAGCTTCCAGTGGGTTTGGCATGAACCTAATAATCATATCGTTTACCACCTCGTGCAGTGGGCATTTCTGTGCAAGAGATTTCATGTCCTCGTTTTTGCAGTACTCGTATACCTCGTTGAATCCAATTTTGGTCCTTGTCATAAATGGCACGCTTACTGCCCAGTTATACAGTGCCGAACCAAAGGCAACTGTACCATTGGCTGCATCCATACGCCATTCCTTGTATTTTTCCGGACGCATACCTTTAATCAGCTTGTTAACGTGGTCTATGACTTTTCCAAGGCGAACCTGCATTTCCTGGGAATCGACCTTGAGCTCGTTTATGAGTCGGTCAACCTTGTTTATGAAGAGCACAGGTTTCACGTTTTCTTGAAGTGCCTGACGCAGCACGGTTTCCGTCTGCGGCATTGTGCCCTCGACTGCATCAACCACGACTAAAGCACCGTCCACTGCCCTCATGGCACGTGTAACATCTCCGCCAAAGTCAACATGTCCTGGCGTGTCTATAAGGTTGATGAGATATTCTTTTTCTTCAAAGGTGTGCACCATGGATACGTTAGCTGCATTAATTGTTATGCCTCGCTCTTGTTCTTCCTCATCATAATCCATGAATAATTGGGTTCCTGCAAGCTCCTTTGAGATCATGCCTGCACCAGCCAACAGATTGTCAGAGAGTGTTGTTTTGCCATGATCTATGTGCGCTACAATTCCAATGTTTCTGATAAACTTTGGTTTGTCCATCAATGTCTGGACGCGCTCAACCATTTTCTTTCTTCGTCCCATATAAATTTCCTCTTAAAAACTTGATTGCTTCATACTTAATTACTTGCACACTCAATTGCTAACGCAATCGAGAATTGTGCAGTTGATAGTTTATCTCTGTACAACGAAGTGTACAGTTGTTAGGTTAATCTCTGCACAACGAAGTCGTGCAGTGGTTAATCGATTATATCGATTATCTTGCTGCCTTTGCAACGCGCTCCAGACCATCCTTCTTACCAATAGAATATGACTTCACATCATACCTAGCAGAAGCAAGAATCTCATTTGCAAGCGCGTTTGACATGGAACGCTTTGACTTAAAAGCACTCTTTGAAGCACCCTCGGTGATGAACTGCAAGGCAAGATCAACACGCCGCTGCGGGGCAGAATCTACTGCCTTTGGAATCGATATGCCTCCATATTTAAGACGAACAATCTCTTCTCTAGGGCCCACGTTAGTAATAGAATCTACAAAAACCTGCATTGGGTTCTCTTTGGTCTTTCGATTGATGATTTCAAAACACTCTTTAACTATTTTATATGATAGTATTTTTTTTCCATTGTTCTCTTCACGCCTCATAACACTGTTAATCAACCGTTCAACGATTGGCAGATTTGACTTATTAAACTGCTGACGTGCGTGCCTGCCACCGGAATGAAGTGAAAGCGTCGGAGTAGTGTTAATATACCTTGCCATCCCCCTATCTTTTACTTCAACATCAGTATCCCATTGATCAAATAACTTCATGTATAATTACCTCACAGGTTTATCTCTCTTACCGCATACCATCTCAGGGAGCGGCACATTGTTTACAGCTATCACTTTAAAACGCACACCAGAAATGTCTCCCATGGAACCGCCCATCCTGCCGCCAATGCGCTCAACAGTAACTTCATCATGCTCGTCAATAAAGTTAATAGCACCATCACCAGGACAAAAAGCTGAAACCTGCCTGCCATTCTTAATCAACTGCAGCCTGACACACTTGCGTATAGCTGAGTTCGGCTGCTTTGCCTCGACACCTATCTTCTCAAGTGCAATACCACGTGCCTGTGGCGCACCACTGAGCGGGTCTGCTTTTATATCCAAACCAAGAGTACGCCTTGAATAGTGACTGTCACTCCATCTAAACTTCTTACGATCAACCTTGAGCTTACGAGCTGCATACTTTCCTTTTCCCATATTATATATTCCTCTTCAAACTTTTATCCTATTACGTGTTCTTTTACTAATTTCCTGTGTAACTTAATTCCTCTTAATATTTCTACCATATATAAAAACTTATCATTTCGATACCATTATATGCTTGAATAAGTTATAGACAGGAAATAGTGAACAATTAATACATAGATACATAGTATAATAAACATGTACTAACGTTAATATTATAGTATTGATTCACTGTTCTATGTTTTCAGGAGATGAATTAAAGTATGCAACAAATGGCACCACAAATGGGATATGACCGTGCTATAACGGTTTTCAGTCCGGACGGACGTCTTTTTCAGGTAGAATATGCACGTGAAGCAGTAAAAAAGGGCACGACTGCGGTTGGTATAAAATCTACCGGAGGGGTTGTACTGCTTGTTGATAAGCGTATTACCAGCCGGTTACTTGAGGTTGAATCGGTCGAGAAGATTTTTCAGATAGATGATCACATTGGTGCTGCCAGTTCAGGTCTTGTAGCTGATGTGAGAGCACTTATTGATCGGGCAAGAGTGGAGGCTCAGGTAAATGATATAACGTATGGTGAACCTATAGGTATTGAAACACTGGCAAAAAAGGTCTGCGATCATAAGCAAGTTTACACCCAGTATGGAGGTGCGCGTCCTTATGGGACTGCGCTTTTGATTGCAGGACTTGATGATGGGGTTGCACGTCTTTTTGAGACCGATCCAAGTGGTGCTCTTTTAGAATACAAAGCCACTGCTATTGGTTCAGGAAGGAGTGAAGTGATGGAAGTCTTTGAAGCCAAGTATTCAAAGGATATTAATCTCGATGGTGCTATCCAGTTAGGACTTGAGGCAATCCATGCTTCTTCAGAAGGTCATTTTGATGCTTCTACTATCGAGTGTGGAGTTGTTGAAGTATCGACTCACTGTTTTAGAAAACTTTCGATAGAAGAGGTTTCTGCGCATGTTAAGACATTTTCAGATTCTCTTCCTCCGGCAGAAACAGAATCGACTTCACCTCCGGCAGAAACAGAATCGACTTCAGAAGAGTGAGCTTTTGGGGTGTTATTCTGGTCTCAACATGTACAGAAACGACGAATAAATTGAGTATGAGGTGTTATTATGGTCACGCTTGATGAAGCCGTGACTGCTCGGCTTAAATCACAGGGCATGACTTTTGAGGTTCTTGTTGAACCTGATGGTGCGCATGCTTTCAAGAAAGGTGAAGCGGTTATAGAGGATATTCTTGCTGTAGCAGATGTGTTTTCGAATGCAAGTAGGGGTGAGAGACCTGTTGAAAAGGATGTGCTCGAAATTTTTGGAACTACCGACGTGTTTCAGGTTGCTTCTAAAATCGTAAAAGACGGCGAAATTCATCTTACAACAGAGCAGCGTAAAAATATACAGGAGCAAAAAAAGAAGAAAATAATAACAATTATTGCCAGAAACGCCATTAATCCCCAGACAAAAACACCTCATCCACCGGAACGAATCGGGCGTGCAATGGAAGAAGCGGGCGTGCATATTGATCCTTTAAAACAGGTGGATAAACAGGTAAATATTGTGTTAAAAGCACTTCGTCCGATTATGCCCATACGTTTTGAAGAGACCAGTATTGCAGTTAAGATACCATCCAATTACGCTTCAAAGGTTTATGGAGCAGTGTCCGGGTTTGGGAAACTTTCTAAACAGGAATGGCAGAACGATGGTTCATGGATTGGAGTTGTAACGATGCCTGCTGGTTTGCAGAATGATTTCTATGAGGCCATGAATCATTTGACCAAGGGTGAAGTTGAGACAAAAATTATAAAATAATATCTGCACAACTTCGCTTTCGCAGAAATAACTATCAACTGTATAATTCTTGATTACGCAAGCACTGTACAACTTCGTTGTGCAGAAATAATTATCAACTGCATAATTCTTGATTGCGAAGTAATCAAGTGCGGAAAACAACTCTCGACTACGAAATAGTCGAGTTTAGGAGAATGATATTTTGAATAAAAGACAAATTATAATACCTGGTGATGTTCTTTCAGAGGATGCTGGCATTGCAGGCGATGGAACATACGTTCGTGATGGGAAAGTGTATGCCTCTTTGTATGGGATTCTCAGTGAACACAATAAGATCAAAGTAGTGCCACTGTCAGGAAAATACATGCCTGCACGTGGAGATATTGTTATTGGGATTGTTAAGGAAGTAACCTTTTCCAACTGGATTGTAGATATTGGCTCTCCGTATGATGGACTGCTGCACATTTCAGAGTATCCGCAAAGGATAAATAGTGAAGATATGAGCAAACATCTGAAGGTTGGAGAAACGATACTTACGCAGGTGAAGGAATTCGATCCTATGATGAAAGTGGAGCTTACCATACGGAACAGAAAACTAAAAACTATACGCAGTGGGAGAATCTTTGAACTTTCTCCATCGAAGATTCCACGATTGATCGGGCATGGCGGATCGATGATTTCGCTTATTAAGAAGGAAACTAACTGCTCAATAATAGCAGGAGAGAATGGACGTGTGTGGATTGAGGGTAGTGATTGCAATATCGATTTTGCAATCGATGCAATAACCAAGATAGAGCAGGAATCACATATACCAGGTCTCACTAATCGACTGTATGACTTCTTCGAAGGTACAAAAACCCAAAAAAATGAATCTGACAAAGAGTATGAAAAAGAGAGTATTTTAGATGAAATATTAGAATAATTATATAATAATACGATAGAGGAAATACAAATGGATAAGCCAGAGAAATTCATAATAGATGGAATCCGACTTGATGGTAGAAAGCCAGATGAACTGAGGCCCATGAAAATAGAAGTTGGAGTATTAAACCGGGCCGATGGGTCATGCTATCTCGAATTCGGAAAAAATAAGGTGCTTGCGGCTGTGTATGGGCCACGAGAAGTGCACCCGCGACATAATCAAAAACCAACCACTGCTGTTGTACGATTTAGATATAACATGGCATCTTTTTCAGTAGAGGAAAGAAAACGACCTGGTCCGGACAGACGCAGTATTGAGGTATCTAAGGTGAGCCGTGAAGCAGTTGAACCAATGATCTTTACCGAGTACTTCCCAAAGTCTGCCATCGACATCTTTGTGGAAGTTCTGCAAGCCGATGCTGGAACGAGAACGGCAGGAATAAATGCAGCATCCATTGCTTTAGCAGATGCCAGCATACCAATGCGTGGACTTGTTTCTTCCTGTGCTGTTGGAAAAGTTGACGGGGAACTCGTGCTTGATTTAATGAAAGATGAGGATAATTATGGTGAGGCTGACATGCCAGTTGCTATGACGCCAGACGGAGAAATAACACTGCTCCAGATGGATGGAAACCTCACCAGAGAAGAACTTAAAAAAGCACTTGAAATGGCAACAGAAGGATGTAAACAAATCTATAAATTACAAAGAGAAGCACTTATTGGGCGATACAAAAAAGAGCTTGAAGAACACAAAGAAGATGTTGAACTTGTAGAGACTATCACCGAAAGCGAGGAAACAAGCATTGAATCAACAACTACTGTTAATATAGATGAATCCGGAGGTCTTGACGATGAGTGAAGAAGTGATGAATGGACTTAAAAAAGACTACCTTTACAGTTTAATATTGAAAAATCAACGTGCCGATGGAAGAGATTTTGAAGAAAGCCGGGACATTGTAATCAAGACTAATATTATCGAGAAGGCAGAAGGCTCTGCAAGCGTAAAACTTGGAGATACTTATCTTGTCGCTGGCATTAAAATACAGCCCGGAACGCCTTTCCCTGACACGCCAAACAAAGGAGTAATAATAACTAATCTCGAGCTTATTCCAATGGCGTCTCCAAACTTTGAAGCAGGACCTCCTGGTGAAAATGCTGTTGAACTGGCAAGGGTTGTAGATAGAGGAATTAGGGAGTCACATTCTATTGACCTCAAAGGGTTATGTATTGTTCCTGGTGAAAATGTATGGCTGATCTTTATAGATATTCATGTAATAGATGATGGCGGCAATCTCATGGATGCAGCATGTCTCGCTGCTATTGCTGCACTCCTTGACGTTACGGTTCCAGCGAAGAAGTATGGTATTGGTGAAGACTTTAAACTTCCGATCAGGGATATTCCAATTGCTGTGACGGCAGTGGAAATAGATGGGAGTATTGTAATAGATCCTTCTATTGATGAGGGGAGAATTGCAGGAGCGAAACTGACCGTGACTTCGAATATTGACGGCTCAATATCGGCAATGCAGAAAAGCGGGGTTGGTCTTTTTACACCAGAACAAATTAATTATGTTGCAGATGTTGCAGTAAGACGATCAGAAGAATTGCGTGAAAAATTTTTGGAGCTTTAAGATTATGGCACAACAAAGAAGAAAAGGAAAGAAAACACGTTCAGCAGGTAGGTTCGGTGTTAGATATGGTCGAAAGAACCGAAAGCTTGTAGCAGACATTGAAGAAAAAATGAGGCAGGGTTACCAGTGTAAGAAATGTGGACACACCACAGTGGCACGCACAGATACCGGAATATGGAAATGCAGAAAGTGCCATTATACCTTTGCAGGTGGAAGCTACGTTCCATCAACGCCACAAGGTATGGTTGCTCAGCGTTCCATTGCAGCCCATGAGCAGGCTTGAACAGGAGGGCTGATATTTTTGGGTTACAAGTGTACACGATGCAAACTACCGGTTGAGATTGATTACAGCAGTGCTGGCGTCCGATGTCCTTACTGTGGACATCGCATATTAATAAAACAGAGACCAACTGCAATCAAACGAATGAAAACAGAATAAAAATGAATTGAATCTTACAGCAGAGTTCACCTTCGAAATATCCAGTGCTTCCGTCGTCTACCAGTCAATCGTTCCTGAACTATCGGATCAGATGCTGCGCAGTCGGGCCATACTGCAGCACACAGATAGTCACATCAAGTTGTTAATACATGCAGAAGACATAACTGCCCTGCGAGCTTCTATTAATTCATGGCTTCGCATAATCTCTATTGCAGACAGCCTTAGCTATATTTTGCATAAATAGTTTAAACACTTGAAATAAATGATTGCTGGCTCTGTCGTTGTGATTATTAACAATCTCATGAGTGGGAATTCATTTACATCAAGGAAAACTCTAAATCCAACAAAAGTAAAAGAAGTAAACATGTCACCAGTTATACAGGGCAAAATATGGCGTTTTGCTGACAACATCGACACCGACCTTATTATACCAGGAAAATACCTTCGCACAACCGATATGAGTGTCTTTGCTTCGCATGCTATGGAGGGGATAGATCCCGAGTTTTCAAAAAAAGTCACAAAAAATGATATTATTGTGGCAGGTAAAAATTTTGGATGCGGTTCATCCAGGGAACAGGCACCTCTTGCACTAAAACATGCTGGCATTGGATGTGTGGTAGCTGAAAGCTTTGCACGCATCTTTTTTAGAAATTCGATAAACGTGGGTCTGCCGATTATAGAAGCCGTGGTGGACTGTAAGCATAGCGATGTTGCAAGCGTTGATATTGAAAAAGGAACTATAACATGCCAGGGAAAAACGTATCAAGGGATAAAACTCCCAGGCTTTCTTTTGACAATCTTACTTGATGGGGGGTTAATTCAGCATCGAAGGAAACAAAAGAAATGATATTTCCCCAGGACTACAAATATGTAGGCATCACTGATACTCCACCTCAAAAAGGAGGTGTGATATACTTTTCTACACAATATCTTATCGTAGAAATAACAGAGGAGGAGCATACGGATTACCAGATATATCTAGTTAAAAACAATGGCGAAGGACTCCTTCGAACGATAACTGATATAACACTGCTTGCAGATACACACCAGATTACAGTGCTTAATGAAACTGTTGACTCCTGCAACTTCGGTGTCCTTGTTAAAAAAGCCCAAAAACTATGCAGCAGCCAGGTTAATACCGTACTCATAACCGCGAGAGACAGACACACCACTTTCATTCATAAACCAAATATAAATAAGCTTTTTGAAATAGAGATAATCGACATCGTACCCCCCAATCCCCCATGGCTTATCTACACAACACGACGCTTGTATGCTGCTGGTGTGTGGAGCAGACTTCCAATCTTTTTCAGTGAAAAAGAGATAGACCTGACGCAATTCCAAGACGAAAACACGATGTTTCCATGCACTTCATCCGGACTGAAGGGCACGTACCTTGATTCTGCAAAAACCACACCAGATGGTACAACTTTAGTAGGCTGTGATATTTCTTACCAGATATTCAACATTGAATTTACAAACAAACTGAAAAAACACATCAATACCTGCCCACTGAAAAAAAAACTCTATATGCCAACAAAACCATTTATCACAAGATGCTGCCAGTCAGAAAATATCGGGCTTACGACAGCAAACGACATTCCAGGCGTAGTAGTTCACTGGGGGGCATCAGAATACGATGTAATAGAAGCAGTAAGACAGCTCTATAAACATTGTAAAGGAGACTTGTGAGCACTGTAAAGCTGGCGCTTTACAGA
>RXIJ01000063.1 GCA_004212095.1 Methanosarcinales archaeon
ACTTCGTGTATAGAAATAACGAGTCTTGATTACGTAGTAATCAAGCACTGTAAAAATGATACAGTACTGCATAACTAAAATATGAGAAGGCAAAAAAACTTGACTACAATAATTATTATTGGATTTTATAAAAATATTATTTTTCTATTTTTTAGAACAAATTAGAAACGGTTATATAATGCAATTGTATATTCAAAAGTATTATGGAACCTGTAACACTAACTTTAATGATTGGCGTTGGACTTGCAGGAGCCATTGCTTTTATAGCCGGTATTATTGAGGATGCAGAATCCGATGCCGGTTCTTCAAGCAATCCAAACTCACAGGTCCAGCTGGCACCGCAGATAGGACACATTATAACATATTATGATAAAGCTATAGCCGGAGAGCCACCGCAGAACGGATTATGGGCAGCGGGGGCGTGTACGATAGCACTTCTTCTTTCATGGCGTTTTGCAGATCTTGGAATGGGGCAGTATTATGCTATATTCTTTGCAGCAGTCGCTGGCGCGGCTGTCATAGCTCTTATACAGGGCTGTTTGGGCATCTTTGCTCACATATCAAGAATTACAAGTATGGCTGCATTTAAACAGCCGCTTTACTGGCATGCACTACTCACACCACTTCCGTACAGTATGGGGCTTTGTTTTTTAACAGCACTTCTACTTACGCTTCTTTCCTTTGTCGCATCCGGCATTCTCGGAAACTCCTTTGCTCCACCGCTAATTGCTCTATTCATGGGCATAACTCTTGGCAGTATAGCATCAGGTACTGGTGACATACATTATGGTGCAGAGCGTTTATACCAGCATCTTCCCTTTGGTTCAGGTATTGCTATATCAAACCAGGGAGATATTGACCTCAAAGGAGAATATGGATTTCGAAACTCAGTAGACACACCATACTTTTGCATGAGATTCGGCGGCACCATAACAGCTCTTGCCTTTGGCTTGCTCATATTTCTTGATGGTTGGTCACGGCTGTTTACATTTGCAGGGCCGTGGACATCAATTATTCTTGAGGCAGTGATTGTAGCAATATTGTTCATCTTCCTTAACAGGCTTGAAAAGTACACAAGAGACAGTTACGGACCTTATCCGGGTCAGGAGGACGCATAATTATGGATCCAATAACAGGAATGATCGGAATAATTGTTGGCGGTATCATTGTTGGTATCTGCGTTCACTTTATTCCGGCAAGCGCTGTTGGTGCAATGTCAGCATCCACAGGAATCGCAACAGGACCATCCATGCTTTCAACAGGCTGCGGTCTTGCAGGATTATATGCTGCTGGCTACATGATAGGCGAAAGTCTTCCTATAGTAGTGCTTTCAGGCGCAATGGGTTCAGCATTGATGATTATCTGTACTATGTTGCTTGCAAATACTATATGTGCATTTGGCACAGGTGTAGCACCTGTTGCAGGCAGTTATGCTAAAGACCCGATTACAGGATGGAGGCAGAAGCCTTTCATGTCACCTGGTACGGATGGACATTCCATGCCTACGACAACAGCATTAAGTGGCATCATAGGTGCACTACTTGGAGGCGCTGGCGGCTCACTGGTGTTTGTATCAGTTTATGAGATGATCAGCCCGACATTAGAATCTACTACAGCAGTAACCATTGCAGGTATGGTTGGAGCAGGCGTATTCCTGATCAACTGTGTGATTCCGGCATATGTACTTGTAGGAAAATCAGAGGGAATGACCGACAAAAAGATGAAACTTATGCATAAGACGTTTGTATCATGTTTGATAGTAAGTGTAATCACAGCAGTTTTTGTATATGCATCAGTGGTGGTAATGTAAAATGACAGAACAAGTAGAAAAAAAAGAGATACCAAACTATAAACTATACCTTTTAGCAGTTATAACAGGAATTATCAGCTACTTTATAGCAGCATTCAATCCAAATCTCTCTTTTATAAGCATCATCCTTATATGGCCCGCTTTTATAGCGGCAGCAGGATGTGTAGAGTTCCTGTGCAGGTATGGACTTGGTACAGGTACGTCATCTATAGGATACTGGGGAACAGCGTGTGGTGCAACCGTTGTATTTGCATCACAGTTTATTGAAACAACTGCGTACAGCCCCTTCCTTGAGATTGCGGTTGCAACCCTACTCGGTTATACAGCAGGGTTTTGTGCCAATAAGATTATAAAGATGAAGATACCGAGAATCGAGCTTAACAGTGCCATCATTGCAGGATCAACAGGAATTATCGCACTTATAATTCTTGAAATTCTTGCAGGGGGTACAGGACTTGCCGGTACCACAGTTTATTACATCTATCCGGTTATGTACATAGGTATAGCCCTTACAATACTGCATCCATACAATGGAAACCTTGGAGCAGGTGAAAACCAGACAAGAACGCTGATGCTTGCAATGTGTGAAGCAGCACTTCTAACAGCACTATTCGGATTTATTGGGATACTGCTTCCAAACACACCATTTATTCCATCACTTGGGATTTTGATTATAAGCATCATAGGCTTTGTAATCTTTGTTAGTATGTGGTGGAAACGTGTCAAAGAAGAGGTGTATGAAATCGTGTGGGCAGGCTATCCAGCAGGGGTAGACCACTGAGGTGATGTGTGATGTATGTATTAATAGACCTTGATGAAAATGTAGCAATTGATCCGGAGCTTGGCGTAATAGGTGAGATGGACGAGTATAACATCACCGCCAATCTCGCCATTATGGCTGACAGACTTGACAAGCTTGAAAACATCGCAGACGATCTGTTCGAATCGCTTGATCCAATGACAACACCGTTAATCACCTATCCAAACAGGGAAGGCATATTCCGAAATCTTGGTAGAGTGACTAATTTTGCCTATGGTTTGATCTTTGGCATGCTGATAGCGGCACTTCTTGCACTTGGACTTAAAGGGGTGATGTAAAATGGCAGACGATAAATATATAGAAAAATGGCCCCCTGTAGCAGGTTCATATCTTACTGGAGATCCAAACAGCCAGGTAGCAATGATCACTCTTGGAAGTGAACTTGATGATGTGAGACTTACAAAGAAGTCTGCTATGTGTGGCTCTGCTAAGACTGAGAATATTGGAATAGAGAAAGTAGTTGCAAACCTTGTATCCAATTCTAACATTAGATACCTGGTGCTCTGCGGCTCAGAGGTACACGGTCACATAACAGGTGCATCATGGCTTGCATTATACAAGAATGGTGCAGAAGATGATGGACATATCATCGGTGCGCCAGGTGCAATACCCTATATTTCCAACCTTCCAGCAGAAGCCATTCAACGATTCAGAGACCAGATGGTGGATGTCGTTGATCTTATAAACGTGGAAGATATTGGCCAGATAGAGAAAGCGATAGATGCCCTGCCAAAACAGGAACCTTATGAAGAAGACCCAATGCTTGTCAAGATGGGTGCTGTTGGAGAAGAAGAAGTGGTGGGCATTGTTGCACACACAGCAGAAGTAGCATCGATCGAATCACGAGTACGTATGATAGAATCCGAATACAAGGACCTTGGCAAGCTTCAGAAGATAACAGCCGGGCTTTTAGCAGGCTTGTATCAGGGCTTTGTTCTTGGGCTGGTTCTAACAATATTTATCTTTGGAATCAGGAGGTTATTAGGATGAGAAGTAGTGATCGCAGTGAAATGATACCTATGCTTGCAACACCGCAGTTGAAGGACTACAATCGCATGATTGATGAACTTGAGCGGCGTGAATTAATCATTGGAAGAGACCAGCGAGTATTCTCAGGCATTTTCTCCACACGAATATATTTTATTCTTGGATTTGTGGTTGCCTTTGTACTAATAATGCTTGGTCTTTTGTGAGGTGATAAAAGTATGGCAGAATATGAACAGATGATGAACCAGATGAATAAAATCGAGGAACGAGTGGAATTCACCTCTGCTGAGATCTTTCAGCAGAGAGGAATCATGATTGGAAGATGGATTGGAGTGCTGTATGGAATGGTTGTAGCACTGCTTATAATCTTTATAATAGGTTTGTGAGGAAAAAATTATGTATAAATATGCAAGAGAACAAAAAATACTCGAAATTGGTAATGTAAAAGTTGGTGGTCAGATAGGAGAAAATCCTACTGTCCTCATTCCAACAATCTTCTATGATGGACATAACATTGTAGATGACAAAAACAACACTTTTGATGCGGCAAAAGCAGAAGCATTGATGAATGAAGTGGAGACCGTGTGTGATGAAACAGGCAATCCATGCATATTTCAGTCGGTTGGTGTAACTCCTGAACTGATGCCAAAATGCCTTGACTTCGTAGCAGAACATACGGATCGGCCATTTATCATCGACTCAGCAGAGATTAAAGCCCGCTATGCAGGGCTTAAACACACAACAGAAGTTGGATATGGGGATCGTGTGATGTACAACGCGATTAATATGATGATTGAAGAGGAAGAGATCAAAGCTCTTACAGAAGCAGAAGTTGAGGCAGCTGTTATACTTGGTTTTAATATGCAGGACCCATCAGTACATGCACGCATTGCACTGCTTGAAGATGGCGGCGGCTTTGTAGACAAAGGTTTACTCCCAATAGCAAAGGAATGCGGCTTTAAGAAGGTACTGTACGATCCTGGTGTGCAACCTGTTGGAAATGGTGCAGGTGCATCATTTAGATTGATGTCAGTAGCTAAAGCCAAGTTTGGCTTGCCCACAGGTCTTGGTGCACACAATGTTCCATCATCATGGGCATGGTTGAAGAAATACCCAAGCATGATTGTACGTCACATTGCAGGCATATCTGCAAATTCTATCGGTGTTACGATGGGTGCAAATTCACTGTTTATAGGTCCAATTGAGGATGCCAAGTATGCTGCACCAACAGTGGCAATGGCAGATATCATAGCAGCAGACTCTGTAAAGGACTTTGGCATTGAACAACCAGAAGGCCACCCAATAAAACTTGCATAAGTACGAACTGAACAAAATATAAAACTATATATGCTAATGGCAAGCATAGGAATCTATGTAAGATAAAAAAAGGAGGGAAATAATTGGAAATAAGTTTTGGAATAGAATTCTTAGCAAATGAACCTGCTGAGAAATTGGCAGACCTTGTTAAAACCTCAGAAAATAATGGACTTGCTTACGCCTGGATTACAGATCACTACAACAACAGAGATGCATATGCTCTTTTAACGTACATTGCAGCAAACACCAGCAAGATTAAACTCGGACCTGGTGTGACAAATCCTTACACACGAACCCCTGCACAGCTTACATCAGCTATAGCTACAGTAAACGAAGTATCAAATGGACGTGCTATATTTGGCATTGGTCCAGGTGACAAGGTAACTTTTGACGGTCTCGGAATCGAATGGAAAAAACCTCTCACGACAGTGAAGGAAACCGTGGAGATATTCAGGGAACTACTAACTGGTAAAAAAATCAGCTATGACGGAAAGATGTGTAAAATCAAATCAGCCAAGCTGAACTTTTCCAAAGGAGCGGACATACCAGTATACATTGGTGCACAGGGAACAAACATGCTCAAACTTGCAGGTGAACTTGCTGAAGGTGCACTTGTAAACGGTTCTCACCCAAGAGATTTTGAAAGCGCAGTCAAGCTCTTAAAAGAAGGAACTGACAAAGCTGGCAAAAACTTTGACGACTTTGATGTAGCAGCTTATACAAGCTTCTCGATAGCAGACACGATGGCTGATGCAGAAAAAACAGCAAAACCAGTGACAGCATTCATTGTAGCAGGTTCACCGGATGTAGTGTTTGAAAAACACGGCATACCAATCGAGGATGTTAACAAGGTTAGAGATGGATTCAAGGAAAGCTTTGGAGCAGCTGTTAAAGCTGTAACACCGGAAATGCTTGATTCATTCTCTATCTGTGGTACACCAAACGAGTGCATAGAAAAAATCGATAAATTAATCAAAGCAGGAGTCACGCAAGTGATACCGGGCTCACCGCTTGGACCTGATAAGGTTAAATCAATCGAACTTATTGGCACACAATTGATACCGCACTTTGTAAAATAATTGTAAAATAGGATGTGTAACTTTAGTAAATAATAAAAAATTAAATTACGGAGGAAAAAAATGAGTTCTATAATGGGAAAGACTCTTCATGTAGACCTTACCAAGGGTAAGATCACAGAAGAGAAGGGAATTGAAGAAAAACTCTGGAAACAATATATTGGCGGAAGAGGACTTGGAGAAAAACTTATCTGGGACCACATAGGAAAACCACCATATAGCACACCAGACGAAGCGAGAAAATTTGCTCTCACACCAGAGAACCGATATGTCATAATGACAGGCCCACTGACAGGAACACCAGTACCTACATCAGGAAGGTTTGCAGTTTCTTTCATATCGCCTCTCAGTGGAACAACATCAGCCTGTATCGCAGGCTCACGATTTGGGATGCTTACAAAACGAGCAGGATATGATGCAATCATTATTGATGGCAAGGCAGAGAATCCTTGTTATTTGTACATCACAGATGAGACACAGGAAATACATGACGCAAGCGATCTATGGGGAAAAATAACTTATGAGACAAATGATATTCTCCTTGAAAAGCATGGAAAGAGAGCATGTGTTGGATGTATTGGTCCTGCTGGTGAGATGTGTGCACCAATAGCAAACATAGCTCACAATAAAGACAGCTTTGCCGGGAGAACCGGTGCAGGTGCTGTTTGGGGTTCAAAGAACTTAAAAGCAGTTGTAGTAAATGGAAAGCAAAAGATAGGAATCGCTAAGCCAGAAAAGTTTAAAGAGGTAAATCGTAAGGTTGCTGCTTTAATAAAAGAGAAACCAACAACTGGTGAATATCTACATACAAGAGGGACCATTGTCTTAATGCATGTTGAGAATATGCATGGAACACTGGGAGTGAAAAACTTCTCAGAGACTGGGAACTTGTCATACGAAGACTGTAATAAAATCAGTGGAGAGACATTCTGGAATAATCACCTATTTGATAGAGCACCATGTTATGGGTGTCCAATAGGCTGTCATCGACAGTTATACATAGGTGGGAAATTTTTACCACAGGCAGAATATGAGCTGACATGGGGCTTTGGAACGAACGTTGGGAATCTGGATCCATACATTGTTACAAAGGCAGGAGAACTGTGCGGTAGATATGGAATAGATGGGATATCGGCTGGAAACATCCTTGGATATGCCATGGAATCAACTGTGAAAGGAGCACACGACTTTGGAATAACATGGGGCGACAAAGAGGGAATCCTTCGAGTAGTAGAAGAAATGGGAAAAGGCGTTGGTGTTGGTGCAGAGCTTCAGATGGGTGTCAAGCGATGTGCAGAAAAGTACCCGGAAACAGCAGACTATGCAATGCACGTTAAAGGAAATGAACTGCCAGCATATGACCCACGAGCGATGGCAGGTGTAGACCTTGGTTATGCAACCAGTCCACGAGGCGCTGACCACATGAAATCATACATGGTCGGATGCAACACACTCGGAACACAGATAACACCAAAGGAACTTCTTGAAAGAACGGTTTTGAATAAAGACAAGATCACATTCACGATCGGTATGCAGCATGAATCCGTATTCTATGATTCTGCTGTGTTGTGTTTATTCCTTGCACTGACACCTGTTGGGGTTGAGGATACTGCTAGTTTACTCTCGACTGCAACTGGAATAGACATGTCAACAAGTGAGTTAATCACATCTGAAGAAAGAATTTTCAATGGTGAAAGACTGTGGAATACAGCAAGTGGATTCACTGCTGATGATGATTCCATACCAAAGAGATTCACAACAGAACAAACTCCTTATGGAGGAAGTAAAGGAACGATCAGCAGATTAAAGAAAGCAAAGAAGATGTTCTATGAAGAACGCGGATGGGGCAAAGATGGCGTTCCGGAACCATGGTTAACAAAGTACCTGGATCTGGATGAAATGAGAAAAACATTAGGAGTGTGATATAAATGCCAGAAATTCATGAATATGGCGAATGCCAGTATGCAGACGTCGTTGAAAAAACGATGAATGAAGGGCTTGCTGCACAGGAGACTTGTGTCGATATTGTAAGAGAGCATAGATATGAACCATTCCTATGGAAACATTGTGAGCCATTTTATAACCGTATTAAAGAGGTGACAGTTCATCCGGATCAATCCAAGGAGACTATGAACCTCTGGAGAGAATCTTATCTGAATCATTATGAGATTATTGATTCTCTCTGTAAGACGGTAAACCCAGCCGATACAGCATTCCTCGAATGGATGCAGACGCCGATTGTACTTGATATGTGCTACAAGCTCGACAGAGATTTCAAGGATGCAATAGATGAGTTCTGCAGAACGATAAGAGAATCTGAAGACCTGATCGGAATCGAAGCGATGAGACTTCACTCAGGATTCTATGGAATTGTTTCATCAAAAGACTTTGCAGCAGTACCAGGCAGTAACTTTGCAATAGATGTGATGATACTTGACAGAACACCAATCGATCGAAAGTACAAAGAAGCAATCATGGCTGCAAAATCATGGGGACTTAACACGATCTATGTATTTGGCGACCGATTCACAAGAACATTACAAAGATGCAGAAACGTTCAGACCGCAATCGAACAGGAACAGAGATACCTTGAATGGATATGGGCTCAGCCATCAATGTTTATGAAGAAGATCATGGGTACACTTGGTTTTACATCATTCAATCGACATAAATACTTTGAGCTTTACGAAAAAAGGATGACCCCAATCGTGAAAGAAGCTTATGATGCTGATGTCCACATTTCCAATATACCGATGCTTCCCACACATGTTGGAGACATGGGGCACCACCTTGGTGATTCATACTACAATATCTGCAAGGATGATATGTGTATGAACATACTTGATGCAGTGACACAGGTTGGTGTAAGAACAACAAGGCGAGGATACGCAATGGGTGTTCCAAAGGCTCCATTTTCCCTTACCGGTATTACAACTGGTGCACAGGGTGCGGCAATGGCAGAGATACTCAACTGGGATGGCTTTACAGCCAATATGTTCGTTGACATGATGGAACATAGATTCAACAACTGGGTACTAACGCATCCATACGACAGACCAATGGTTGCGGAATTGCACATTAATGACTGGCTGGACTTTGTTGCAAAAGGCGAGAGAATGCTCAGGGATCCACCAAAAGGATATGGTGGAAAAGTGATGGGTGTTCCAATTGATCTATGGCCTCTTAGAAACAACACGTTACTGAACGATCCACAGTGGTATGGGTATCCATACTGTTCAATTACTGCCAGAACAGGAGCATTGTTCAGATTCATAGATCAGCCGTGCATGCTAGCACCAGAAGCACCATCAATCAATGCACTGGTTAATCACACATCGCTTAATCCAGATAAAGCAATGGCACCGATACAACTCTGCAAGAGATGTGCCACATCAGACTGGCTGCCAGCAAAATGCAGATGGTGCAGAGCAAACGATCTGAAACTTGCAGTAGGTTCAGAGACACGAATCGAACCAGGAGAGTGATTGAAATGGTAGAAGAAATCTATGCGGAAGATCAGGAAGAATGCAAAAGGAAGCTTGATGTGCAGGTAAAGAAGTTCGAAGATGCGGAAGACAGAGATAAATACATAGAGAAGCTTGAGGCTGGAACTATGTATGCACTCGAAGTTTCGGCAATACTTGGCATCTCGTGCGCGGCAGTGCAGGAATATATGCGAAGAAATGGAATAACAGCAACCGTTGTATGGCCTTCTCCACCCCACATGGTAACACCGGAAGGGCGGAGGATGAAAGGAATAGGTGGTTAATTCCACCTTTTTTTATTATTTAGGGGAACCATGCAAGAGTTGGTTTTGGGGTAAAACCAGCATTAAATATTTAAACAGATAAAAGTTTTAATTGTTTTTATTCTTTACTTTTAGCGTTACTATGGACAAAGACGATCGTGGCTATTATCGGGTGGATTCCGATACTTGACTTTCAAACCGGACTTTAACTTGACTTTCAAACATACTCCAAAAAACACCATCATCCAACCCAATCGCTGTATGACCTATCAAAACATAAACCCCACTGCCACCGATATCCTTAACTTACCATAAATTTCCCCATATCCAGCATAGAATATAATCGAGCCTGTTTCGCACCCATTTCTTCAACCACCATCTCAACATTCCTGCCCGTCTTTTCTACACAGGGGCAAGACGTATTCCCTCCAACTCATCAACAAGCTGCACAATGCTCAATCGAATATGTTTCATCCGGATGTTGAAATCCTTGTGAATGATATTATTGACCTCCCTCCACGCTGCCGGTATCGCGCTCCTTTTTATTGTTGGTGTGCTGTTTATAGCATCCACGAAACTCAGTTCCTTGGATATAGTATGGCTCGCGGCGGTTTTGCCATGTTTGATGTGTGGCAGTTCTGCTGCCATTTCTTTCAGTTCAACGATCTTTTCCGCAGTTTCGGGGTACTTTTGCCACACCTGTTTGGGTTTGCCATCAACTCTTGCAATTTCAAGAGGCATACCAATAGATGTGGCATTTGATCTTCTTCTTTCTCAATGACATCATATTGTAGCATTATGATAATATCAAAAGTTGGGTTATACATCTTGCACGACCACAACGTGTCCAATGGCTAACGGTTTTTGAGGGAAGTTGGGGGGGTTCAATTTACACTTCTTTGAAAGTCGAGTAATCGTTCAAGCTGGGCTGTCACACCACGTGGTACTCTGGTTGAAACTTTGGAATCTTTCCCATATTTGAATCAGGAACGGCGTTCACGGGATTTAAATCAACAATAACTTCAAAATAGTGTTGACCCCTATATGGAAAAAGCTAATTTGACGGCTTCTTCGACACTTGTTCCCACTACCTAATTCGCCCTCAAAAAACACAAATCACTGCCATAACTATTACAACCTCCACGCATGCCATGACATCCGCTCAATGAATTCTGTACTCTTTACACGCGTTCTCATCGGTTGCTTCCATAAGCTGTCCCTGCTGCCATACCTTAATTACATCGCGTACCGTGCCCTGTGCACCAACGAAGACATCGATGCCGGCCTCTTCAAATAGATGGACCGCTCTTGGCCCAAGACCGGAGCAGAGCATCACATGAGTTCCCGTTTTTGATATAAACTCTGGAGGCAATCCAGCACCCCCCATATGTTCGCCGGTATTCGGAATTACCGTAACCTCGTTCGTGTCGAGATCTACGATGGTATATGTTGGAACTCTGCCGAAATGCTGACCCACGAAATCATCGATGCCACCGTTTTCTGTAGTTGGAATACATACTTTCATTTTTTATCTTCACCTTTGTTTATCTTATATAGTTTGTTTGTTAATTTCAAATTTAGAGATTTTTTACTACTCTTCCGGAATTTGGATTTTGAAAGGCCATAGAGGAACATAAGCTTTCGCAGCGAGGTTCCCCTAGTACGAGAAGTGGCAGCCACAATGACGATCCACGGTTCATGTACCGTCATTCCCACTTGCTATTGATGTAACTATTGTTGTATCATTCCCGACTCATTCATAGTTCCTATTGGTTTAATGATTAATGCCCCATCATCATAGTTTCATTACTATTTTTATCCCAATGGTATTTAATCTGTTCTGTGTGAATTATTATATCTGCCATTTCTATTATTCTATCTCCCGGATCTCTTCCACTGAGAATGATTGCAATACCGCCTCTTCTCTCCGGCATCGTCTTCTGTTAAAAGCCCGAATTTTACTGCATATAATATCTCGTCCAGAATCAGAAGGTCAGTTTGTTTTTAATTCAACACTCTGTTAGCGATTTTCAAACTCTCTTTAGCATTTTTGAGATGTGTTTTTCTTGATTCCCTGTCCAAAAAAATAGGAGGTCTACAAAGATACATCTGGATGTTATCTACCTGTTTTAGAAACTGATATTCCCCAGTAGTTTGTTTCCCCTTCATAAAATGTAATATCACTACTTTTTTTATTATGGCCAAGCATTCATATAGCATGACCAATAGAAGCAGATGTCTTCCCTTCACCCTTCCTCTAATAAACGATGATTTTTCCTTCAGCTGCCGAATTATAACCATGTGCATTCTGTTCATGTTTCATGGCATATATACTATATTACCTCAGATCTATAGTTTTTCTGACTGCAGGATGTTTACGGCAAGTATAAACGTAAGCATTCCTGCAATCAGAAAGCCAACCATCCCGATGAGTGTTATTCCGTAGATATATGGCTACAGGTCTTTCTGTGTGACTGGATTAACCGCTGATCAAAGCTTGGATAATGATGATGCTAACAACACGTTTGCTTGTGGAGATACTGGGCTCAGTTGTTACCTGCTTAATATCTCTGCCTTCAAACTCATACGTGTTCGGTTAAGAGATTAATCATTTCAAACTATTAATATATTTATATATCAAAGCGGTTATCCTACTTTGTGATGTTGATATGAATATAAATAATGAAAAGAAGGTCGATCCTACGGTAAAGACGATCGTTGAGCTGTTTTCAGAATAGTTTCTGAGAAACACTGCATGAGAGATAAGGGTTGTTAAAAGAGAGCGTAAAATTGACCCAGTCATTCTTTTTTGGGTGTTTATTGCGTGATGTGGTGGATCTGGTTATTCTTTGAGTCCTTTTGTAAATGACCTTCCAAAACTCCGAGAAGAATATTGCGAAACAAGAAAAGGTCCCGAAATACAAATTGCTGATGAAAACTGGAAGATTTCGTACAAGCTTTAGAGACGACTGGATTATCTAATGAGTTGGTCTATACATTACAATCCATTTTAGGTGTGGAGGCGGATATGGAGGCGGTTTGCTTATGCTGAAAACGGCATTGTTTGTTTATCTGCAAAACTTGTATACTTACAGGTCTGTGAGATGGCAAAGTCGGTCATGGAAAACTCGGTACATTAGAGATGATGTTCATGGCTGGAAATCAGTAGGTTATGAAAAATGGGATGTAATTTCATAAAAGTTTGGCTAAATTTATCGAGTTTCAGAGAGATTTGAGCTCTCAAGGTTGGGTTTTAAGAAAAATCAGAGGCTAATTTGCGCTTCTTTGAAAGTCAAGTAAAAGACACAACCAAGAGTTATTTTCTGCACAAGGAAGTTGTGCAGCGCGGGCGAGTCCGTTAACTACATCATCTATATTTTCGATAGTTATATTCTTCAAAAGGCAGATCGATGCTGTTTACCATACTAATGTCTTCAAGATTATTCATCAGAATTTTTCGTGCTGAGATAGTATAAAGTACATCATCCATGTACAGTGCTCTACGTACTGCATACGGTGAATTCCAGTAGTAGTCTTCTTCGTAATAATCAACATGGGTTACTGTGTCGCGAAGCTTAAAACCGTTGGCGGTCACATTAAACACGTAAGCACCCTGCCATACTCTCTGATTAAAATTTCGATCGTATCTGTTTCCCTCTTTAATTTCTCTGATTGGAATTACAAGCAGATTTTTGTTTTTGTCAAAGAGAAATGCCTTATGATCTCTCAGAGCTTCGGAATCAGTACCAGATTCACCTATCTCATACTTATCTATCTGTTCTGGCTTCTCGACATCAGAGACATTGAATAATGCAAGCTTCACTCCTTTGATTGAGACATCGCCCCACCTATTTGTTCCAGTCTCCTTACCGATACCGATTATGTGATTCTTGTCATACGGATGCAGGTAGTCAGAAAACCCTGGTATTTTAAGCTTACCTAATATTTCCGGATTCGATGGATCTGATAAATCAATCACAAATAATGGATCAATTCGTTTGAAGGTTACCATGTACAGTCTCTCACCTATGAATCTTGTTGAGTATATCTGCTCATCAAAAGCGATTTTCTCTATACTTCCGGTAATCTTAAGATCAGAATCCATTACATAAACATTATTAAACTGTACAGAGCCTTTATTTCTTGTCCAGAATTGTGATGTTGTGGCAACCCTGAAATAGCCGTCGTGTTCATCCATTGAGAACTGGTTTAGAAGTCTTCCCTGAATTTCACCCCTGCCAGTATAAACAATCTCACCCTTGTTGATTCTAATCTTCTGGATTATTGTTTGATCTCTCTCCTGTAATATTTTCTCCTCGTATTCTCCAACGGCATCTCTAATTCGGTTAAATAGATCACGTTTTTCTTTTTCATCCATACGGTTGTAGGTTTCTTTTAGTACTGACGAAATGCGATCCCATTTCTCATACGGGCTGACGTTAGTTTCTTTTATTGCGTTGATCTTTTTTTGTGCGTCTGAAGGGAGCAAAGGCACAACAATCTTGTAGAACTCCTCTTTCTGCTCCTGTTGATAGTACCTGTGAGGCAGATTCTTGCGATATGTTATATAAATATTATTTTCTGACACATACAAATTATCAGAGTAGCCCATCATAAATGATTTTGCACGGATGTCGCCGTCCTCAAGATTAATAGATGCAATCGTATGGAATACATAGTTTCGTTCAGGATTGTCAAAATAATATACATCGGGTCGTAGAATCTCTTCTGATGCCTGCTTGATTTTCGGAATATCAATAAAATTATTGCGATGATATACATAATCCTTCACAATGAAATATACATAATTACCGATCATCCGTGACTGGAAGTAATTACCAGTAAGGTTATAATCAGAAGCAAGCACTGGTTTTTCTCGATCAGAGATATCATAGATCAATGTGCTTGTCTTTTGAGCATACCGCGTTCTTGGAACAAAATCATATTCCGGATAAAAAAGAACCTCGTGGTGATCATCGCTGAAAACCACAAGCTGGTTGCCATTTACAAACATGTTTTTTGGTGTGCCAGGTATCGTTGTCTCAGAGAGGATTGTTGCATTTTCCGGCGGATATGAATCAACAATGATCATCTTGTTTTGCACCAGCATGTAGATATATTTCCCATCATTTTTTACAAAATCTGCCTCATCAACATTCTCTACCTGAATATTGGTTGTTGAATACTCTGATGCCTCCTGGACAACTGGTGCTGACGGCGGCGTTGGGGGTCTTACAGCATCGGGTCCCTCTGCCATGGATTTAACCATAGCTTCGTCCATCATCATTCTTTCAAATCCACTATTACCAACCGGTTGGCTATCGGCAGCATCTTCGAGGAAATTACGTATTTCTGAAGCTGAAGAGAATTTCTTTAGTTCCTGGGTTGATTCCGGAACTGAGACATTTATGCTGTGATTCCACTGAAAACAGCTATGCTGATAATAAGTAATATACCCAGTAAAATAATTATTATTTTTGTCATATCTTTATTACTAACCTTATAGTATTAATAAATAATAACTCTTTCTATTCACAGAACTACCAGATAGTTACATAAAATCCGCAAGTCCCTTCTGCTTGCTTTTGTCGTTTTCAAAAAGCGATTTAATCTCCTTTTTTAGAAGTTCTATGCGTTGCTTGGTGTAAGGTTCGATGTTATATTGCTCCGCCACTCTCAATGCAACATCAAGATATTTTTTGACCGACCCCTCATGCACTGTGAGCACGATTCTCCCACTGCATTGTGGGCAGCTGTTCTGTAGGGGCGGGCGCCGGTACTTGGCGCCGCATTTAACACAGCGTACCCTCTGTTTTGTAAACGCGTGAAGGTTTCCAATAAGATCAGGCAAAAAGTGTGAGTTAATTACACGTTCTGCCACATCCCAATCATCAACAGCTCTTATTTTGGTTGCAAGGAGTAATTGTGCATTCATCTTGTCTACCATGCTGTCAAGTGTTTTATACGCACTGTTTTTAGGTCCTGCTGCAATATTATCTGTGTGGTGTGTGAACATCGTTTCCTCGTATTGTTGTGGTGAACCAAGCCTGTTATGGATAGAATCTATGTATGGGACGATCTCTTTTGGGTTTGTATATGTAAGTGTTGCATAATAAAATTTGAGTGGGTACTGTGCCGTAACGTCTATATTGTGAGCCTCTTTATCTATTTCATTTGGATCAATGTGTGTTGTAAGAACGAGCGGTGCATCCATTTTTCCCCCACGTTTGTCCGGAAGATAAGATTTTGAGAAGTTAAGTAATCCATCCATCAATAACATGACGCAATCCTCATCCCCGTCACAATTTCGTCTTTTCGCTGCATGAAAAAACGGATGTGCATAACCTACTGAAGCTGTAGTGTAGCCAATCAGTCGCGCCAACACGCCTGCTGATGTGTGCGGAGCAAGTCCTATCAACAGTTTTCCAATGAGGTCAGACCGATCCTTTGCATGGTAGTATGTATCAGTTTTATAGTATTTTAATAGTAAATCATCGATGAATTGTGCAGCCCGTGCGAGGTAATTACCAGCATCAGTCGAAAGTATAATATCCTGCACTTTTAACTCTATAATCTGATCTGCGGTTATAAGAGGCTGATTGTAGATGTCGTAGGTGTACCCAAGCTCTCGTATTTTTTCAATACTTGTGCCGATCTCCCGTGGTATAAAGTGTGTGAGTGGAAGGTCAGAAAGGTCATATCTAATCGTGCCATCCTTAAAAGTTACCACATCATTTTTGGCTCGAAGCACTCCTTTTTCAAGTGGTTCTGGTGTTTTGTTCTTGGAGATTAGCCCGGTTACGCCTTTGAACTTATCAAAGTTGTCTCGTTCTTTGAGATTTTCAAGAGCTTTGTAGTATTCTCTCTTAAACTCGATTTTCATTTTGGCTGAAGACGAGGTTTGTTTACCACATTTCGGACAGGTGCCAGAGTCGATTTCGATATGGCATGCTGGGCAGGAAAGTACTGGCTTTGTAAACCTACCACACTCTTCGCATCGGTTTTTGAAAGTACGTGTGTTACATCCCGGACAGACTCGTTTTCCCATTTGCACAATTATTGTACCAATGTTGTCCTGCATGGATTTGCTGTAGTTTTTTGCATCCTGTAGTGAACGGGTGCGTCCCCCGGCAACCCCTACCGGGAATAATACATGCGGTGCTGGCTTCATTTTCCTCTTATCTGATTTTTCAGGTCGCCCCATGCGAGCACCAATGCGAGTTGGTGCACGCTTCCGAACAATGAAACCACTCAGTTTTGATACAAGTTCTACGGAATCAGAGATATTCTCACTTTGAATGCCGCATCTTTTGAGATTCTCATCGAGTCCAAGACAGCGTATTAACGCGAGAGGTTGGTCGATTGTGATTGTTTTCTCGTCTATTCTGTGCTGTACAAGCAATGTTTCTAAGATGTCCTTTGCAGTTTGATCAAACGGTAGTCTGAGTGTTTGATCGTATTCTCCCTTTGCTTCCACATACTCTGAAAGGTACGTCACATTTTTAGTTGTAATGTCGTGCCAGAGATACGTAAATTTGGGATGCAGTGGTACGTGATAGGTTTCACACAGGTTAACAGCAGTGTGGTCGTCAGGGTCTTTGTAGTTGCACACAGCGTCTGGTTTTGCAGACCCAAGTTCCTGTTCCCCACCTGTATGCTCCGCATGCAGAGAACGTTCTGACATCGGTCTTGCAGACTCAAGTTCCTGTTCCCCACCTGTATGCTCCGCATGCAGAGAACGTTCTGACATCTCCTGTTCCCCACCTGTATGCTCCGCATGCAGAGAACGTTCTGACATCGGTCTTGCAGACTCAAGTTCCTGTTCCCACCATTCGTAACAGTACGATGCTGGAACAAGCAGATGATTGTTCTCAATAAAGTCTCCAAAGTTTATTAGAATTTCACCAATATCCAGTATCTTCTCAACATCGCCTCGTATGCTCAGTGCTTCGAGAGTGTCATCAATACGAAGCACATCCCCATTAAACAATCTTACAGTAGGTCCTTCAAGAGAATCCACCGGAGCTATTCCTGCTGCTTTGCCGGGTCGTTCAATCTTTAGTTGCGTGCCAGCCGCAATAAAATCATCCATCAACACCATTGTTGCCGGACTGATACCAGCAGCAGCAAAACCTGTGTTTCTACTGCGACCATAGCGAAGGCGAAAGCCGCCAGCTCGTGACGGATAGCCAAATACCGGGCGTCCTGCGATAAGATCATGAAGGTATCTATCCAGCGGTTTTACCACCTTATCTTCATCACCACCACCCTTGCCAAGAAACGCGTCAAGCCAATCCCAGCCATCCAGTTTGAGGTTTACAACGTGTTTTTTTAGCTTCGGTGCTTTAAGCGCAATACCTTCGGCAATTACAAGAGCCATGCCGCCGCGTACACGATTACTCAGAACACGTTCAAGATCACGATATCCATTAACCTCCACTTCCTCGGTAGGTTCACCATCGATACAGATCGGACAATTCTTCACTATCCTGCGAATCTCATCGGCATCAGGCGTGTATTGAAGATTTACAGCATTCCGATATATAGGTATTTCTTCAACACATCGCTCCACTTCCTCATCGCGTGGTTTGTACCTTCCAATTCCTAAACTGCGCCGCACATAATCAGCTACCAGAACTGATAGTGCCTGTGCAGTTCCACCGGCACTTCGAATTGGCCCAGCATAGAAAATTCGCACAAACTCACTTTTATCATCATTCTTTTCAATCTTGACTCTTGCAATGCCTTCGAGTGGTGCTGCAACAACACCTTCTGTTAGTACAGCCATAGCTACCCTAACCGCTGAATCCATCGCAGATTCCCGATCTCTAAAATCACCCACCTTTCCGGAGGCAACATCCAAGGCAAGATAAAGCGATGCTTCTTCCCGACTCATGTTTTTTTCAAGCTCACGCAGCCTCTCTGCAACACCTTTAACTTCAACCAGTTGTTCAACACGATCCGCAAGGTCCTTTGCCAGTGGTATTTCAACATACGGGACTGGGTCAGCCCCTCTTTCTCGTGCACGATTGGCTAAGTTAAGAGCTGACGCAACCTCGTCTTCAAGTGTGTTAAAATATTTAATTATTACATCGCTTGCAACAACTTCGCTCATATTCAAAACCAATCAATATGCATACAAGATATAAAACTAACATTACTCTCGTTCTCCGGTGTAGTGTATAGAAATCTTTATGAGGTTATAATGCCTATGTTAGTTAGTTAACATTAGTTAATATCTGTTTTATTGAGGCTATATGACATGGGTAAGAGAACTCGCATTATTAATGATCCATCTGAACTTATTACATTATTGAGAATATTTGGCTCTGAACCGCACAAAAAAATATTTGATATCCTCAGTACTGAGTGGAAAACCGTGGAAGATCTTTTAACAGTATCTGACAACGATGTACCTGAAATAATGGCATTCCTCAAAAAAAGCGGACTCATTGAAAGTAAATGGCGAATACCTGAGCCAGGCAAAACACCAGATAAAGAATACCATACATCCTACTCAAAAGTGCAGCTTAACTTCCAGTGTTCATTAGAGGATTTAAGTGGGTTGATACAACTAACCTTTAGAACTGAAAATGAAATTAGGGATTCGATGATAGCTATAGAGGAAGAAGTTAAAAAAGGCAATCAGTCGATGAATGGTTTATGTAGGGTATTTGGCAAAAGCTCACTTTTTATAAGAGGGGTTGCACGACGTTCTTCAAACCTCAATGTCAAAGGACAACGAATCGAGTGGTTTGAAGGGGTGGAATAATTGGTAGAAACGGTAGAACTTTTCCGAAGTAAAAAAAACATAACAAAATTCCAGATACTTGTAGAAATAATGGAACATCAACCTGTTGTACGACAAAGGGAGATTGCAGATACCATTGGGGTAACACCACAGGCAGTATCTGAATATACAAAAGAACTGCTTCAGGAACACATAATTCACTCGGATGGGCGGGTTCGTTATCATATCACAAAAAAGGGAGTGGAATGGGTACTCGAAAATGCAACAGATATCAAGAAGTACGCTCGCTTCATCTTAGAGGATATCATAACACACGTGACTACATGGCCAGCACTTGCCAGAACAGCACTTACAAAAGGTCAAAAAGTTGCACTCTATATGGAAAACGGACTGCTTTATGCAAAACCTCTCGATCCTGACTACAAAGGAACAACTGGTACGATTGTTGCAGATGCTAATGAACTGGATGATGTTGGAGTTACGAACATAAAAGGCATGCTAAAACTTGAACCTGTTGAAATAGTCATCTGTAAAATCCCGCGTATTGAACGTGGGGGATCAAAAACCGTAGACCTTGAAAAATTAAAAAAGCTGGCACTGACAAAAAAATATATTGCATCCATTGGAGTTGAAGCATTAACTGCTCTTAGAAAAATAAATATCACTCCGGATGCGTTCTTTGGAGCAAAGGAATCTGTCATCGAAGCAGCACACCATGGCGTATCTTCACTTGTTGTAGCAACAGACGAAGAAGTGCCAGCCCTGTTGAGACGAATAGAACAGGAAAAATTCACCTACAATCTGGTGGAGATAACAAAATAAGTACTTGTCAGAATACTGTGTGGAAAACGTCCCAATGAATTTGACCGCGGAAAAGACATAGGGCGATTCCCTATTGAAATAGTGGCACTTTTTTTAGCTTTTTTCAGAGATTATGCCATATATGATGTATTCTCTGGATGGCTGTAATATGACTTGTAACTGCTATAATTACGATTGACCAGCCAAGAATCGAATAATAGAAAATCTCCTGTGAGTAGAATGCTGTTGCAATACTCGCAAGTATGATCAAAACCAACCGGTCAGCGCGTCCAAGTATGCCGCCGTAGTATCTCCCAAGTTTTACAGCCTGCGCTTGCGTACCAAGATAGCTTGTGAGAAGCACTCCTGTGATTGCTATTACCCCGATTTCCCATGGCACATAGCCTGCAAAGAATATAGCACACAGGATGAAAGTATCGCAGTAGCGGTCTATTATGTGATCAAGAAAATCACCACGCAGACAGGTTGTACTGGTAATGCGTGCAAGTGTGCCATCAAGAGCATCTGTAAAAGAACTTAACAGTACCAAAAACCCTGCTAATAACAGATACATAGGATTGCTCTTTGAGTAATAAAACGTCACAGCAGCCGATATTGCAAAAAAAAGTGAAATGAGTGAAAGATTGTTAGCTGTAACATTCCTTCGCTTGAGAAGTAAAGCCACTGGGTTTAATATCTTTCCTGCTTGACTTCGAAACAGATCAATTGTCATCTGCTGCTATTTACCTCCTCTATCCAGTTGATTGTACCTGGAAAGTATTTTACAGGCATTTGTTTATTCTCTTGAATGTTCTTTATTATTTCTTTTACCTGTTCCTGCGTTTGCTGTACGGTATTCCCGGTTGTGTTGATTTCGTATACCTGCTCACAGACCTGTGCTGCTTCGCTGAGTATTATATCTATGGCTTCTGCATCGATATTTTCCTGTATTTTTGTATTACTGTAACCACGCTTCTCCAACCGTTTCTTCAGGACAGGAGGGTGACATCGCAAAACGATTACTGCATTGATGCTTTCGAGTTTGTGCGAGAGATGTCCTTCGATTACCGTTGTGTTGTTTGAATCGCCACGATTTATATTTCGCATCTCATTATTTATTTGTTTTTGAACCTTTTTTTGATCTGCTATGAGAGTGTCGCGTTTAAGATCTACACCAGTGTAGAGTTTATGCTCTTTTATCAGTCTGTTCATGTTTATTATGTTGCAGTCATTTAGTAGCTCTGCTGTGCTTGTTTTGCCTGTTCCTGGTGTGCCAGAGAGCGCGATAATCATACAATCTCATTTAGTGCGTTTATCACGGCTTGATTTTGTTCTTCCGTACCAATCGTTATCCTGACTAAATATTTGCCTGCACCACTGAAGCTTGTGCAGTCTCTTACGATAATTCCATCTTTAAGAAGCTTTACTGCCACATCTGATGCAAGGTATGGATATGTATTTGTTAGGATAAAGTTTGCCTCTGTTTGATAGGTTTTAAGATTTAGTTGTTTGCTTAGCTGGAGTCTTCCCTTCTTTACCATTTCAATGCTTTTTTTCAGGTGTTCCGTATCCCTGAGTGCTGCGACACCTGCATATTCTGCTACTTTGCTAACAGAAAATGGTGTTGCAACTTTCCTGTATTCTCGTTGCATTTCTTCAGGCATTGCTGCATAACCAAGTCTCAGACCTGAGAGTCCGAAAGCCTTTGAGAATGTGCGTCCTACAACAAGATTGTCATACTCTCTCACCAGATGTATGAAGTTTGCATCTGCAAATTCCACATAAGCTTCATCAACAAACACAACCGAGTCAACAGATTCAACAATTCTTCTAAGGTCTTTTTCGGGTATCCGGTTTCCAGTTGGATTATTAGGACTGCACAGAAAAATAATCGTTGCATCAACGGCTGCCTCTATAATGCGGTCTACATCAATAGAAAAGTCGTCTCTTCGAGGTATAAATACAGGCGTTCCACCATTTGCAAGTATTGCGATTTTATAGTAAGAAAAGGTCGGCGTTGGTATGATTCCTTTTTCCCCCTCTCGCATAAACAAACGCATCAACGTATCAATGACCCCGTCCATGCCGCAGCCAGAGACAACAAGATTGTTTACTGAAAGACCGGTGTATTCTGACAGTTCACTTTTTAGCAGTGTGGAATCAATGTCAGGATACAGGTGAACGCTCTTTGAAATATACTTTATTGCTTTAATTGCCTCTTTTGATGGTCCGATCTGGTTTTCGTTTGAGCCGAGTTTGAGGATGTTTGATGGGGTGCATCCGTATTGTGCCCCCACTTCTTCAATACTTTTTCCTGGAACATATTTGTTGATTTGTGAAATAGTGGATCTGATATGTTTTGCACACTTACTCATCGAGTGCTGCCACCACCTGATCAACCTGCTCTCGAGTTATATTTAACGCTGGAATAAATCGCAGCACTTTTTCAGAAGTACAGTTGAGAAGAACCCCCTTCTGCCTGGCGCGCTCAACAAGATTATTGCAGCCACCAACAAATTCCATCCCAATCATAAGTCCAATCCCGCGAAGGTCAACAAAATCAAGAGACGTTGCCCCAAGCTTCTCTAAAAAATATGCACCTGTTGATCCGGATGCTTCTACCAGTTTTTCCTTTTCAATCGTGTCGATTGTGGCATGGCAGGCAGCACAGGCAAGAGGATTTCCCCCAAATGTTGAAGCATGATCCCCTCGCTTGAACCCGTCTGCTGCTCTACCGGATGCAAGCATTGCACCCATTGGAAAACCGTTAGCAATGGATTTAGCAAGAGTCATAATATCAGGTTTTATACGAGAGTGATTGCATCCGAACCATTTGCCTGTTCTTCCAAAACCAGTCTGCACCTCATCAAGTATTAACAGGACATCTTTTTCATCACAAATCTCGCGCACCCTTCTTAAATAATTTATTGAGGGAATGTTTACTCCACCTTCACCCTGCACAGGTTCTATAACCACTGCAGCAGTGTCATCTGTTATTGCCTTTCGTATTTCTTCACTATCGTTGTATGGGACAAAGCTCACGTTTTTAATTAGAGGTTCAAATGGCATTCGGTATCGATCCTTGCCAGTAATACCAAGAGAGCCGAGTGTGCGTCCATGAAAACTGTTGTGTGCTGCTACGAACTCTTTTTTGCCTGTCGTACGCAGTGCAAGCTTGATTGCTGCTTCTATCGCCTCTGTTCCGGAATTGCAGAAGAACACACGATCCATCTCACTTATTGTGGTTATTTTTTCTGCAAGTGTAGCCTGTATCTCCGTATAATAAAGGTTAGTGACATGCATCAAGGTTTCAGCCTGCAACTTTATCGCATCAACAACGGCAGGATTGCAGTGCCCAAGTCCACACGATGCAATGCCAGCAACACAATCAATATAGCTTCTCCCGGTAACATCAGTTAAAAGTGAGCCAGAGCCTGATTTTAATGCGACTGGTTGTCTTGTGTATGTTTGAAACACGTGCTTTAAATCAAGTGAAACAATTTCTTCATAATTTAGCATAAAAATGAAAGCCTCTATCAAGTTTATGCTGTTCTGTAACTGGCTCATAATTTATAAACTCTGTTCCATGAGGCTGTCAAATTAGCAAAGTCAATATATAACCGGATAATCACCAGGCAGAAGCTAACGGCATGAGTTCTGATCACTGCATAACACCTGTAGGCTACCTGCAGACGTGTCTCTTGAAATTATATACGAGCTTGTTCGCAATCTCGTTTGGTGGCGAGTTATTTAAAATCAGCTTGATTTATCTCGATTTCGCGTTAAGATTATCAGGATAAGAATTACTAAAGCACTGAACACTAAAATAGGTGCAATTTTTGCCGTTATATCCTCTGCAAGATGATGCAGAGCGGTATACACAAGTACGTGAACCGTGATAGCAGCAATGATCTCGATGGCAATTCTCTTCCGATGATCGACCTTGGTTTCTTCTGGCTGTGTTCCTTTGGTTGTGGATTTAGCTGCGTTTTGGAGTTGCAACTCGATACAAGGTTGCATATATGAAAAAGCTGTGACGATGCTGCTTAATTTATCTTTAAGCTCACTCTCCTCGCGTATCTCTTCTACAATCTCGCATGGGTATTTTCTCTTGTCCTCTGGAAGAAGGTCGCAAAACTTCTCCATAATGTGAATGATTCTGGAAACATTCTTTTCATTCCGCAGGTAGTCACGATCCGAGAGATCTCGCGCCCACTTGTTGACGTCTATTCCAAGCGGCTCGTACGGAGTGCCTGTGCCTTGCGTCTCCATGCACACCTCTCTTGCCCTCTCTTTGATCTCTTGTATTAGCTCTTTTA
>RXIJ01000064.1 GCA_004212095.1 Methanosarcinales archaeon
TCGAATGAGGTTGGAAACTTTCTTACTTCTGTTACTGTAGTGAGCCTGCCGTCAACAACGATCTGAAGCTGTATCTCATCCACATTCTTCCAGCTGCCAAACTCGAATCGATCCCATCCATTGGTTACCGTGTAATCATTTGTTGATCTGAGTAGGCACCTCGGCTCGTTACCGGTATCGCTCATCTTTGAGCGTGACTCGAAGATATAATTGTATCCAAAGGCTCTGACACTCTCTGAAACGATGCACGCCCCACTCAAACTTAGAACGTCATCTGAGATTAAGGGCGATCCACAATTCGTGTACCACTTACCCCCATCCAAACTTGCACTATCAAAGTCGTCAAAGAAGTCAAAGACTGCATCCCCATCACTTACTGTTGTGGCAGAAGGATTCCCATACCACATTTTGATCTTCACATCCTCGTTTGGACGAACGCTTGGAATTTTCACCCAGATCATAGCAACCTTCGCGCCAGCATCATAATCCTCGATCCAGCAGGAAAGCTCATTTCCCTCCGAGTCTATGAATCTGATATCATCACCGTTTGATCTTGCACTCGTTGGAAAGTTGCTTCCAGCAAGTTTCACAAGCACCTGATAGTTACCTAACGTCTTTCCTGAGTTCTCGGTTATCGTAATCTCTCTGTAATAATCCCATTCTCCCCCACCCCCCTGGGAGAAAACAGATGCTGTAGCACTTGATGCGAGCAGAAGGAGTGAGATAAGTAGGATGCAGAAGAGATAGATTCCAGTGGAATTTTTACGATTAGTCATAACTCAATCACCATTCCCACATCTTTTATGTACCTCGTTTTTCCTTCTCCATCTCCTGCAAGATCATAGAACGCCTTGTTGACGATCGATCTTCCCTCACCAGTCTCATCGATTACATCGGTAAGTACAGCATAGTCCTTCATCTTGAAGATATTAAGTACATGCTTTTTGACCCTCTCAACCCTCTCGCTGTCAAATTCTGGTTTGAAGAACTCGATGTAGCCTGCGATCCTCTCATCCGCCTCGTTGTAATAGACATTTCCTGTTACCGAGTCTGTGAGACATACCGAGACATATCTGCTCATATAATTATGGGCGAACTCACTGGATCTGATCTCGCTTATAACACGCTCATCCCAGCCTGTTGGCGATGCGATACCGATTACATGGAGGTATTTACCCACTTCTGCACGTTTTATTGAGTTTGAGAGGGTTATTAAGAATTCTGAGAGGGTTGTGCGGTTTGTGTCAAAACCGTAATCTGCATAACTCTTGAGATGGTTGTATGAAACCGCCTCTATCACGATCTTCTTAACACGCTCTCCAATCAACCTTAACGATCTCTTCTCCACAATATAAGTCGATCTGAGGTTCAGTGGATTTTTAGCTTCTATTTCAGCATTATACATTGCATCAGCAGTGAATATTTCTTCTTTCGAATCGGATCGATAATGGTTCTTCCAGGATGTGATGGTGTAATTCTTCCTCTCAAGCGGGTTGTATAGCTTCAATGGAAACTGGTGGATCTTTGCATCAAAACGTGAGATATAGTTGAGCTCATACAGCTTTGCATCATCCTGTGTAACAAATCGTATCGACTTTCCGGAGATTGCATCGGTTATCTGCTCAAGCTTCTCTGCAATCTCATTCTTCTTAAGCTCTGCATCTCTCTTTTCATCCATCAGGGCATTTTCTCGTGCCTGAAGCTCATTTTTGAGTTCATCTATCTCTTCAAGCTCACTCTCGATGATCCGCTCCTTCTCTTCCTTCATCTGTTTCCTGTATTCGTCCCGTTCACCCTCAAGATCTTTTTTTCTATCATCAAGTTCCTTCCGATTTTCTTCGATCTCACGCATCTTTTCATCCAGTAACTGCACAATCCCAGCGTATCGCTGATTTAGATTGTTTCGATCAGATTCTACAGACTTAAGCATCTTCAATGCCGATTCTTTCTCTATCCCCTCTTTGACAAAGTCGGTCTCAAGACGTGACAATTGCTCTTCAAGTAAGAGTTTTTCATCCTCTATTGATTCAAGCTCTTCAAGCTTTGACTCAAGCTCATCAATTCTCGCATGAGATTCCTCGGTTACATGTTTCCGCAACTTTTCTGACTCTTTCACCCGATCAAGAACTGTTTTTTCTATGGCTTTTCGTATCTTTGACGGATCTATGAGCCGTTCCTTCACAGCCACGCTGATGATCTCCTCGATCTTTCGCTGCCGCTTGAGATACCTGTCCCTGAATGCTATTTGAAGATCTCTTCTGATCTCAAGAGACTCAAGGATCTTATCAAGGTCTGAGTACTGTTTCTCGTAATAGTCCACGATCAGTTCGTAGAGACCACCCTCTTTTCTCTTTATCTTGTCAATAGCGTCTTTCACCGATAGAATATCAAAGACCTTGAATCTCTCGAAGTCTTCTACAAGATCAAGCTCTACCCTGTTGAATTTATTGATTATTGGACTCTCTTCGTGGTTGGTGTCAGCAGCTGCTGCCAGAAGGAGACTTGCCAGACTGAACTTGCTTGAAATGCTCTGAACGAGATCATCTTCAAGCTCTGAAACAAAATCTTCTTCGTATTTCTTCCTGTTCTCTTCGATCCTGTTCCACATCTCCATACGATCGTACTCGTCCACTTTTCTAAGCCTGATAAAGTCATAGCCTTTGAGTATCCGATCTGCAGATGCAACAAGTCTGTTCAGCTCTTTATAGTCTATATCGTCGCCAATTAAACTCATCTTAAACCTCCTTAAGATATTTCAATTCACTGTTAATCTTAGCATAAAGGAAATTTGGAGCTTCCCCATACCCTGCTATGTTTATACGAACAGAAACCCTTCCATCTCCCTTTTTCAGGATTGTAGCGATCTCAGCCTGACCTTTCTTCGTATAAACCTCGTATAATTTTCCAGACGGGATTTCACGTTTGAAAATAGCCTTCTGCTTTGCCATAATAAATCCAATAACTCTTTCAATCGTCTTTAGATCCCCCTCCAAATCGATCTCAATTCTTTTCTCCCCCTTCTCAACCTCAACGAATGCCTTACTGAGATCATACACACGCACATTATCCTTCGACGTCCTGGAATACAGGTCATCAAGCATCTCCTCCACACCCTCACCTTCAACAATGACCGTGGTTCCAACGGGTTTTGTAACCCCTATCGCACCCTTCCACCGTTCAAAAGTGTACTCGATCCGCTTACGTTCAGCCTCATCCGCATACTTTGCTATAATCAAATGCAACCTGTGCCACCAGCTTATACTTAGCTTTTATACTATATAATATCTCTCCACAAAGGATGCAAATTTGAAAGAGAGAAATTATACCATTTAATATTAAGTCTTTTACCTAATGTTATTAGAAACCTCTATTTTGTACAATCTAATTTATATATCTCTCCTCCAAACATTCTTTTGATGGAACCTCAAAAGTGATGTGACAAAAATAGCAGCACAGTTCTGAAGATAAACGACGAATTGGATTTCGTTAAAAGCGTGAATCTGAATATATCCAAAAAGGAGATCGAAGATTATTAACAAATGGATTTCGTTACCGAAGAATCGATACGCCAGATAGAAGAAGATATAGCGGCAGTGATGATCCAAAATGAGATCAAACCAACAACTATTTGCTTGGATGCTTGCATTTGCATTTAATTAGATATAACATGGTTGCATTTGGAATTATGGAAAGCAATAAAAATATGTGTTGGTTTATTACTAAATTTCCGTAAGAAGAATTTAAAAATGAAAAGAAGAATCTTGTGAAATCTGTGCAATCTTGTGGTTATAATGTTACAAAAAGAGGTAACTAAATACGATGACAATACTTGAACAACTACAAAGAATTGTTGGATCGGAAAATGTTTCTGATGATAAAGCCATAGCTGCTGCTTATTCAAGAGATCAGCACTGGAGCTTCGTTGAGCCAAAAAACCCGGCTTACGTGGCACGCCCGGGAACAAAAGAAGAAATCAGAGACATTCTCATGCTTGCAAATCGTGAGAATATGCCAGTTATACCGTGGAGTACAGGCATCAACATCCGTGGCATGACAATCCCTGTCAAAGACCAGAGCATTATGCTTGATGTATCCAGGTTGAATCAAATTATTGAAATAAGCCCTGAGATGATGACTGCAACAATAGAACCGGGTGTGACATTTGGTATGCTTGTGGAACAGACAAAAAAATATGGGTTGCGTCCAGCCTTCCCGGATGCACCACTGACGGTCTCGGCAGTAGCTAACAACTATCTTCGCGGCATTTACCAAACATCACCGCGTGATGGGCTTGATCATATCTTGTCCTTTGAGATTATTCTCCCAAATGGCGAAACTCTGAGCACAGGCTCACGTTTGCTGAGTAAAGAACTGCCGTATTTTAGATATGGCCCAGGTCCTGAGATTGCAAGCCTGTTTATAGCAGGGCCTGGTACATGGGGTGTTGTAACAGAGCTTACACTCAAGCTGTATCGTATTTTTAAGCATCAGAACGTATACTACGTTGGATTCGAAGATATAGACACGCCAATGGAACTCCTTACGAAGGTAAACAGGGAAGAGCTTGTCTCCGGATGCAGATTTGTAGATACTGCCCACTGGCTGCCCCCGTATCTTGGAACCTTTGACTATGCGTATGAGAGTCTACCGGAGTTTGTTGTGGTGCTTGTGGTTGAAAATCAGGACAAGGTCTTCCAGGCACAGGATGAAATTGTGAGGAGTTATATTGATAAGAGCGGTGGGAAAATCCTTGATCTTCCAGATAAGCTTGCAGACAATCTTAAATGCGAAATGCTTGGGGCTGAAACATCACCAATGATCTTTGGATTTAAAGGAAACTTCTACTGTGTTGGCTACTACGGGCCTTTGAAATTTTTGTCAAAATATTACAATGATTTCAAACGGAATGCGCTTGAAGTCGGATTTTCTATCGAGGACATCAGTTACTATGCCAATACCATCGCACGTTTTCATGGGCAGAGCACCTACTATGAACTTGAGATATACTTTGATTCCTCAGATAAAAAAAGTGTTGAAATGCTGCGTGCTCTGCATGCCAGAACAGTAGAGAATCTGCTTGATACCGGCATTTATGGCTGGTTCAGACCATACGCTGGCGTGATAGAGCCAACACTTGAACGTATCGGTAATTTTGCAGATTACTGGAAGAAACTGCAGCAACTTATAGATCCAAATGGGATTATGAATCCTGGTAAGCTGTTTTAAAGCACAGTTAGGACAATGGTTAACGAAAGTAACATCACAATTATATGCTCTCTTCCGGATCCCGCGAGTGTTAACATAGTTGAGAAACTTCGCCTTATGCGAAACTGGAAACCAGTCGAAAACAACTGTTTCAAGGTTTTTAGATTCAAACGCTTCACCATTGTAGAAATTGAGGGGCATCATATCTACCAGGATGACCTTGATACACGGCTTGAAGAATGTGGGATTAATAGCAATCTCATCATCTTCGCATCAAGGCATAGCGGTAAAGATGGAAGAAAAATTCTAACCGTTCACACTACTGGCAATGTAAGTCAGGCAAAGTTTGGTGGAAGAGCTTGCGAGCTTGCTGTCCCGGCACCATGTGCGATGAGAAACCTAATTCGTTCTCTTAAGAGTATGTGCAAAGATAGCTCGTTTGAGGCAACACTTGAAGCTACACACCATGGCCCAAGTAACCTTCATACACAATCGTTGTTTATAGAGATTGGAAGCACGCAAACCGAATGGAAAGATGATATAGCAGGCAGGATCGTGGCAGACGCAATACTGATGTTTCATCAAGATGATGCACCTGTAGCAGTGGGTTTTGGAGGCGGGCATTATGTGTCAAGACAGACAAAGCTAGTTTGCGAGGCTGGAATCGCTTTTGGGCACATATTCCCAAACCACCAGATACCATTCCTTGATAAAGACCTGATAAAACAGGCTTTTTTAAAATCAGGTGCCGACTTTGCATACTTTGACCGCAAAGCCATGAAAGATGATGTACGCAGAAACCTTGTAGGGATAATACACCATCTTGGATACGATGTGTTGCGAGAAAGCGATATCAGAGAGATGGACGAATTGTCCTTTGAGATGTACAGCAAGCTCCAGCAAAAAGTCAAAAAACTATGCGAGAGCTGTAAAATGCGGTTTACAGAAACAATCAGACAGGAACTCAAATCAGCCTGTAAAGACCACATCCCAGCGATTATGTTTTCAAAGATCGACCCAGAACTCCTGTCAATGGCAGAAAGAGTCGATAGAAAGCGGATTGAAAAAATTATTGAAAAAGAAAGCATAGCTTACCTTGAAGATGAAAATGGAAGATTCTCACACATACTAATCTCATTAACTGACGAATGTGCCAGAAGAGTTGCAGAAATGCTAACATTGGAATGTATAAATATAATAAAAGAAAATTATCAAGTGAGGTTTGATGCTGATAAAAGCCAGCTTGCGGTTACAGTACGCCGTTTTAGTCCACAACGTGCTGAAGAGCTTGGAATCAGCCGTGGACCACTTTTTGGAAAACTTGCCATGGGGAAAGAAGTCATCATAAACGGAAAAACTATAATACCTGATATGGTATATGAGAGTATAGAAAAGATCATCAAGCTTAAAAATCCGAGGATATGAAAATGGATTCAATCATAAAAAATGCAATGCTTAGGGTAAACAGTGGCACTAAGGGGACTCGTGAACAGTTAGATACTCAAACAGAAGAAAACGAGAGTTTAAAAAAAATACTCGAAGAACTTAAAACCAATATATGTGTAGTTGGGTGCGGTGGTGCAGGCACCAATAGTATCCAACGCATGGAAGAAGAAGGTATAGACGGGGCAGAGCTCTACGCACTCAATACTGATGCACAACATCTGCTAAGTGCTAACGTACTGCACAAATTATTAATGGGCCGCAACCGGACACGTGGGCTTGGCGCGGGAAGCGTTCCGCAGATAGGGGAAAACGCTGCGGACGAAAGCAGGGACGATATTAAAAAAATAGTAGAGGGTTCAGATATGGTCTTCATCACCTGCGGACTCGGGGGCGGTACAGGCACAGGGTCATCACCAGTGGTGGCAGAACTTGCCAGGGATGAAGGGGCACTTACTATAGCCATAGTGACACTACCATTTCATTCAGAAGGATTCGTTCGCAGAAACAATGCAGAAGCAGGGCTCGAACGACTGAGAGATGTGGCAGACACTGTAATAGTAGTACCCAATGACAGACTGCTTGATATAGTGCCGCGCCTACCACTGCAGGCAGCCTTTAAAGTATCTGATGAAGTATTGATGCGTGCTGTTAAGGGAATTACCGAACTCATAACAAAACCAGGGCTCGTAAACCTTGACTTTGCAGACGTTAGAACAATCATGCAAAAAGGAGGTGTGGCGATGATTGGACTTGGTGAATCAAATGGAGATGATAAAGCATCCGAATCCGTGCAAAGAGCGCTCCGGAGTCCGTTACTCGATATTGACATATCAGGCGCAACCGCTGCACTTGTAAATGTAATAGGCAGCACAGATATGTCCATAGCCGAGGCAGAACACGTGATAGAAGAGGTACACGGTCGCATTGATCCCGATGCCAGACTTATCTGGGGCGCAACAATTGACCCACAACTTGAGAGTACCATACGCACCATGCTTGTAGTAACAGGAGTCAAATCACCACAGATTTATGGGAGAGGTACTATTGGAAATATCGCCTCGAAGTATGGCATTGATTTCGTAAAATAATAATAAAAGGTGCAACATGGCTAAAGGAATATTAAAAGACGTTGAAATTCCCACTGAAATAAGCTTCAACATACAGGACTACTGGCGTGTCTTCAAACTCACACGAAAGCCAACGCGGGAAGAATTTAAAACAATTGCAAAAGTAGCTGGTGCAGGCATACTGCTGATAGGTTTCATAGGTTTTATATTATATTTATTAATAACGGAACTGCCACAAGCAATCTAACACACCCAGGCAAATATAATATTACTCACAGTTATTAATACCTACAGTAAATATTATATATAGCAATGGTATTGATTGCAGCGATTATTTATGACTCATGTTATTGGCTTGAAATGTAGAGAATGTGGTGCAGAATACCCGGCGAATATTCAAATTAAATGTAATAAGTGTTCCGGACAACTGGATGTGCAGTATGACTGGGGCTACATAAAAGAACATATTAGCAAAGAAAAAATTGCAGCAGGTCCAAACTCGATGTGGAGGTACGCAGACCTCCTGCCAGTTGAAACCGGGAACTACGTGGATCTTGGGGCAGGTTACAACAAACTGCACCATGCAAAGCACCTTGGGGAAGCAGTTGGACTGAAAGAGCTATACATCATAGATGAGTCAGTTAATCCAAGCTATTCTTTCAAGGACCGGGTAACCTCGGTTGCTGTTACCAAATCAATAGAGTTTGGTGTAAAAGCGGTAGGCTGTGCAAGCACCGGAAACCTTGCTGCGTCTCTTGGTGCACATGCAGCCAAAGCAGGGCTTCCAGCATACATATTCATTCCAGCAACAATTGAACTTGGAAAAATCGTGCAAATACTCATCTATGGATCAGAGGTCATTGCTGTGGATGGAACTTATGACGAGGCAAGTAGTCTCGCAAGTGAAGTGGCAAAATTGCATCCGGATTGGGCATTTGTTAACCTCAATCTACGTCCCTACTACACAGAAGGCTCAAAAACCCTTGCCTTTGAGACAGCAGAACAGCTTAATTGGAGTGCACCAGACCATTGTGTAGCCCCAATGGCAAGTGGAGGGCTGCTCTGTGCCATCGCTCGTGGATACCAGGAACTAATGAAGATTGGGCTTATTCAACAAAAAGATATACGCATCTCCGGATCACAGCCGCTTAACTGCTCACCCATATCAACAGCGGTGCAGACAAACAGTGAGGTTTTACCAGTATACAATTATAAGACCATTGCACACAGCCTTGCCATTGGCAATCCGGCAGAAGGACATTATGCAAAACAAGTAATCCAATCTTCTGGCGGATACGCAGCTACACCAACAGATAATGAAATCATAGAGGGAATTCATCTGTTAGCTCGCACAGAAGGCATATTTACAGAACCAGCAGGTGGAACAACGATAGCAGGATTAAAACAGCTTGTTGAAGAAGGCTACATCGAGAGAAGCGAGAAAACTGTAGTATACGTAACAGGAAACGGTCTTAAGGCACAGGATACACTCTTTAAAACACTGAAGCAGCCAGTAACGATTAAACCCATGTTATCTGAATTTGAGAAACTAACCCGCAATGAAAAAAAAGGGTGGAACTAAGGTTACATAATCTTTCAAGCCGCTAAAATCGATAGCCTTCAATCAATAAAATAGCTATCGTCATACCAATTTAATTTTTAGAAGTAATGCAGGGATCGTGCGAGTGTTAAGCATCTTCTTATTGAACAAGTCATAAAATATAAAACAGTTGAATTATCCTAACTTTATTGGACTTCTGATTTTTGTCTGAAAATTAAGTTGCTGAAACAATAGCGGGCTGGAAGGGATTTGAACCCTTGACCCTCGGATTAAGAGTCCGATGCTCTGCCTGACTAAGCTACCAGCCCATAAACATAACCTTACACAGCATATCACGATAAATACATTGCGGATAGAACATCCTTGTTGCTGGGATAGTCATTTTTGGGATGAAGTGTCAAAACACCACTGCCACGACAATTCAATTTTCAGGTATAATATTTTTAGACATTACATTTCACCAATTAGTTACCGGTTATAGTCAAAAACGTAACTTTTATAACTAATAAGTTATTTGTCTATATTCATGACAAGACCTGAATCAATCACCATTGTGCGACACATGAGTGTTGAAGAACTAACCAAAAGAATAAAATCGACAGAAAAGAATGTAAAAATTTTACAAAGATTGTATCTTATCAAATTCCGTTATGAAGGGCTGAGTGTTGAGAAGGCAGCTAAAAGAGTAGAAATTTCAAAACCTGTTGCCTATATTTGGCAGAACAGATGGAATGAAGCAGGATATGACGGTTTAAAACCAAAATTTGCAGGAGGAAAACCCTCGAAGCTCTCAATTCAACAAAAAGA